>JACZJD010000728.1 GCA_014860725.1 Aquamicrobium sp. | reverse complement strand
AGCGCCGCGAGGATATCCTGCTGCACCCCCGGCAGCTGGTCGTCCGGCACCAGCCCGAGCCGCATGCCCTTCACCGGCGTCTTCAGCCGCGGCAGCACGCGCGGCGGGGTGCCGCACCAGGTGCCGGCGTCGCGGCCGTCGAAGCCCGAGATCGCGTCGAAGACGATGGCGGCGTCCTCGACCGTGCGCGCCAGCGGGCCGATGGAATCGAGCGTCTGGCTGAGCGGGAACACGCCGTGCGTGCTCACGCTCGACACGGTCGGCTTCAGGCCGACGATGCCGTTCATCGCGGCCGGGCTGCGGATCGAGCCGCCGGTGTCGGAGCCGAGCGAGAACGGCACCATGCCGGCGGCGACCGCCACGCCCGAGCCGCTGGAGGAGCCGCCCGGCGAGCGGTGCACCTTCAGGTCCCAGGGATTGCGCGGCGCGCCCAGATGCGCGTTGGTGCCCCAGCCGCCGAAGGCGAATTCGACCATGTGCAGCTTGCCGAGGAAGACCGCGCCGGCCTCGGCGAGACGGCCGACCACCGTGGCGGTCTCGCGCGCGACATTGTCCCGCAGGTGGAGCGAGCCCGCCGTCGTCGGCAGGCCCTCGACGTCGAGCAGGTCCTTGACGGCGAAGGGGACGCCGTGCAGCGGCCCCCTCCAGTTCCCGGCGGCGATCTCGCGTTGCGCCGCAGCCGGGGCGGGCGGCGTCGGCGCGCAGCAGCAGGAAGGCATGCAGCGCCGGGTCCGTCGCTTCGATGCGCGCGAGGCACGCCTCCAGCAGCGCGACGGGCGACACCTCGCCCGTGCGGATCAGCGGGGCCAGTTCGTGAATGGCGCTATCGGCCAGGTCTTGCGCAACCATGGGATTCCGGCGTCCGGGCGCTCCGTTCAACCGCTCAGTCGATCTTGTATTCCAGCCACTCGGCGATGAGCTTGTGCAGGGCGGTGTCGCCCTCGAACATGTCGCGGCCGCCCTCGGCCTTGTTGCGGCCGAGCTCGAGCACGTAGAGATAGTCGGAGACCGCGGCGCACTGGCGCACGTTCTGGTCGACCAGCACCACGGTGATGCCCTTCGACGGCAGCGCCTTGATGAAGTCGTAGATCTCGCGCGACAGGCGCGGCGCGATCATCGCCGTCGGCTCGTCGAGCAGCACCACCTCCGGCTCCAGCGCCAGCGCGCGCGCCAGCTCAAGGAAGCGCTGCTGGCCGCCGGAGAGGCTCGAGGCGGCATCGTGGCGCTTCTCGCCGAGGATGGGGAACTGGGCGTAGGCCGAATCCAGCACCCGCCTGACGCGGGCGGCGTCCTTGCGGAACACCCAGCAGCCGAGCAGCAGGTTGTCCTCGACCGACAGGTCGCCGAACAGGCTGCGGTTCTGCGGCACGAAGGCGATGCCGCGCTCGATGAAGGTGTAGGGCGGCTTGCCGTTCAGGCTCTCGCCCTTGTAGCGGATGTGGCCGGTCGAGGGCTTCAGGAAGCCGTAGAGCGTCTTCAGCGCCGTGGACTTGCCGGCGCCGTTCGGCCCGATGATGCCCGTGACCATGCCCTTGCGGGCCGACAGGTTGATGCGGTCGAGGATGGTGATGTCGCCGTGATAGGAGACGGATACGTCCTCGAGCGCGAGGATGACCTCTCCGGGCGCAACGGTCTTCTTCGGGTCGGCCATGGTCATCGTCCCAGAAATGCTTCGATAACGTCGGGATTGGTCTGGATCTCGCGCGCGTTGCCCTCGGCGATCTTCCTGCCCTGGTTCAAGACGAGCAGGTGCTCCGAAAGGCTGTAGACCGAGGTGAGGTCGTGGCTGACGAGGATGAAGCTCTTGCCCGAATCCTTCAGCTTCAGGATCTGGTCGAGGAACACCTTGCACAAATTGGGGTGGACGCCGGCGAAAGGCTCGTCGAGGAGGATGAGGTCGGGATCGAGCATCATCACGCGCAGCAGCTCGACCAGCTTCTGCTGGCCGCCGGAAAGCTCCTCGGCGTAGTTGTCGCGGATGCGGTAGAGGTCGACGTCGGCCAAAAGCTTCTCGGCCTTCTCCGTCAGCTCGCGGTCGCTGCGGCGGTCGTCGAGCACCGGCACGATGAGGTTCTCGGTCAGGGTGAGGCGGCGGAAGAGCCGCGGCACCTGGAAGGTGCGGCCGATGCCGAGGCGGGCGATCTCGTGCGGCTTGAGGCCGATCAGCTCCCTGCCGCGCAGCTTTATCGAGCCCTCGGTGGCGAGATAGATGCCGTTGATGCAGTTCATGATCGTCGTCTTGCCCGACCCGTTGACGCCGATCAGGCCGAGGATGCTGTTCTCGGGCACGTCGAACGCGATGGTGTCGACGGCGACGAGGCCGCCGAACACCTTGCGGAGCGATTTCACTTCGAGCATCGGAGCACCAGTTTCCGCCTGAACGGGCGCGGAATCCCCTGCAATGGCCGCGTTCATCGCATCGCCACCTTTCCGAACAGCCCGGCCGGGCGCAGCGCGATGGTCGCGATCAGGATCAGGAAGCCCACGGCGTGCGACAGCGACTGCGGCAGGAAGACGATGGCGACCTGCTCGGCGACGCCGAAGACGATGCCGCCGATGATCGCGCCGACCGGATGGCCGAGCCCGCCCAGCACGATGACCACGAAGCCGATCAGCGTGAAGTCGATGCCGGAGAACGGGCCGAAGGCGGGGAAGACGAGGGCGAGGAGCACGCCCGTCGTCCCCGCCAGCCCGATGGCGAGGCCGAAGGCCAGCGCCGACAGGCTGTTGATGTTGACGCCGACGATCTGGATCGCGTCGCGGTTCATGATCGCCGCGCGCAGCGCCTTGCCGTGGATGGTGCGGTAGAGGAACCAGGTCAGGATGCCGATGATGACGAGGCCCGCCGCGAGCGCCACGAGCTGCGCCGTCGGGATGAAGATGCTGCCGATCTTGAAGACGCTCGGCCGGAAGATGTAGTTCAGCGAGCGCGTGTCCGCCTCGAAGAAATAGAGCAGCGTCGCCCCCGCCATCAGCGACACGCCGTAGAAGGTGAGGAACGAGGCCACTTCCGGATCGTCGGAGCGCGAAAGGCGCGGCACGAACAGGAAGTAGAGGCACATGCCGAGCCCGAAGAAGCCGATGAAGACGAGCGGGACGGCGAGCAGCGGGTGCAGGTGGGTGGCGGTGAAGAACACGAACACCGCATAGCAGCCCGCCACGACGAACTCGCCGTGCGAGAAGTTCACGATGCGCATCGTGCCGTAGATGATGGTCAGGCTGCAGCCGATCAGCCCGTAGAGCGCGCCCAGGATGAGGCCGGAAATCAGGGCCTGAACGAGAAGCGTGGTAATCATGAAGCTCAATCCGTCTTGGAACAGGCCGCCCTGGAACAGGCCGCTAGAACAGGATGCGGCGCAGCGCAGGCTTGCGCCGGATCAGCGAGCCCACGATCCCGCTGGGCAGGAACATCATCAGCAGCACGATCACCATCCCGAGCAGGAACACGTTGAGGATCGGGAAGCGCTGCCAGATGAGGTCGTCGACGATCAGCATCGCGACCGTGCCGACGACGGGGCCGATCACCGTCCCGAGGCCGCCGGCGACGGCGAAGATGACGGCCTTGGTGCTGACCAGGAGGTTGAACGCGGTCTCGGTGTCGACGATGCTGGTGTACCAGGCCTCGATGGCCCCGGTGAGCGAGGCGATCACCGCCGACAGCACCCACGCCTTCAGCCGCGCGCTGCCGATGTTGATGCCGATCGTCTCGGCGGTGTCGGGATCGTCGCGGATGGCGCGCAGCGCCATGCCGAGGCGCGACTGGGCGAGCCACGTCACGGCCAGAAGCGTGGCGAGCATCAGCGCCAGCATCGCGTAATAGGCGCCGAGCGGGTTGGAGAAGCCGAGCGCGATGCCGTAGGAGCCGCCGGCGACGTTCTCCGGCATGGCGGCGATGAGCAGCCGGCAGATGACGGCCAGCGCCAGCGACACGATGGAGAAGTAGATGCCGCGCAGCACCATGGTGCGGGCGAAGAGCAGGCTGAGCGCGACGCCCGCCGCGGCCGCGGCGAGGAAGCCGCCCCAGATCGGCAGGCCGTGCATCTTGACGGCCACGGCGGCCGCATAGGCGCCGACGCCGTAGAAGGCGACGTAGCCGAACGGCAGATAGCCCGTGAAGCCGGCCATGATGTTGAGCCCCGATGCCAGCGTGATCCACAGCAGCAGGTAGAACCAGAACGCGAGGCTGAAGCCGTAGGCCGGCAACAGGGCGAGCCCGACCGCCGAGACCGCGAGGAACGCGATCCAGATGGATGTCCGCATCCAAACGAGCCTGCTGGAAGACACTGTGTTGACCTCTGTGACATGACGCTGCCGAAGGCGCGCGCGCCTCGGCCTTATGGGAGGAAGGCGGCGGCCGGCTCCCGGAAAAGGAAAGCCGGCGCACCCGGACGGGCCGGGCGCGCCGGCCGCGCGGTCAGCGCTCGGTCCAGCCCGGGATCGGATAGATGGGATCGGCCGTCTTCACCGTGTCGGGGGCGACGATCCTGAGGCCGTCCGGCTGCTGCTGGAGGACGATCGGCGTCATGCCGTGCTGGAAGCCGGTCTCGTCGATCTTGAACTCGCCCGAGACGATGATCGTCTCGCCGCTGATGTCGAGCGCCGCCTGCTTCAGCTTCTCCGGCTCGACCGAGTTCGCCGTGGCGATGGACTTCTCGAGGACGACGCCGGCGCCGTAGGCGAGCGCGGTCTGGAAATCGGCCGGATAGGCGGCGTTCGGGTAGAGCCTGTCGTAGGCCGCCAGGAACTCCGTCGTCGCCAGCCCGTCCGTCACCGGCCAGTTGACGTCGGCGTCGAACTGGGTGTGGCTGAAGACGTAGGCCGCATCCGCGCCCGTCTCCAGCACCGCCGGCGAGGAGCCGTAGAGCATGTAGGTGTAGGGGAAGTCGATCTCGCGCTCGCGCATCTGGCGCAGCATCGGGATCAGGTCGGCGTCGTAGGAGGAGGAGTAGAAGCCGTCCGCCCCGGCCGCCTGCGCCTTCTGCAGCAGCACGGCGAAATCCCGCGTGCCCTTGGCGTAGTGCTCGAACAGCACCACCTCGATGCCGGCCTCTTCCGCCATGCCCTTCGCGGCCGCGGCCGCGCTGGCCGGGAACGGCTCGTCGATCGACACGACGGCGAGCTTCTTGACGCCGAGCTGGCCGGCGAGCGCGATGCTCGTCACCGGGATCTGCGACGCCTGGGCGGTCACGGAGACGATGTTCTTGTAGCCCTGCTGGAAGAGCTGGTCGGAGGAGCCGGCCCAGCTCACCATGAAGCCGCCGCGGGACTCGACGATCGGCGCGGCGACGCCGACCAGCGTCGAGCTGAACGGGGCGATCAGCGCGTCGACCTTCTCCTCGGCGATCAGCGATTCGTAGACGCGGGCGACGAGCTGCTTGTCGCTGCGGTCGTCGCGCTTGACCAGCTCGACCGGGTACTTCTTGCCGTCGAGCTCGATGCCGCCGCGCGCGTTGACGTCATCGACCCAGATGCCGATGCCGCGCTCGCCGGACTGCGAGGCGACCGCGTAGGGGCCCGTCGACGAGACGGTGAGGCCGATGCGGATCGCGGTCCTCTCCTCGGCCTGGGCGACGGCGATGCCGGCCAGCATCGTCGAGGCGGCAAGCAGGGAAGCAAACAGGGCCTTCATGTAGTCCTCCTAATTCGTTCCACTATACGGAATTTAGAATATCCATTTGCGAAACACGCTGACATGCAATCGGCGCCCTGTCAACCGTGTCGATTTGAGGAAAAATCCGCACGGACCGCTTGCATTTGTGCATTTTTTGACGAACATGCCGCTTTAAACGGCACATCGGCCGGCAGCCGCCGAAAGAATGGAGACACAGGCCGGCCGAGAAGCGTTTCGCAATTCGGAATATGTGTGTCTCGATACAGAACGAGAATCCGGCCGGGAACGGTCTCTAGGGATGGTCTTGGGAAGCATGGAAAAGGATCTGGACTCCGCGCCCGTGAAGTCGATCTCGCGCGCGGCGACGCTGCTGCGGATTCTGGCCGGCATCGGCAGCGAGGGCGGCACGCTGGGGGAGATCGCCAAGGCGTCGGGCTTCGGCAAGGCGACCGCGCACCGCATCCTCGCCGCGCTCAACGACGAGGGATTCACCTATCAGGACATGGCGACCCGCCGCTACCATCTCGGCGCCGGCATCAGCCTCCTCGCCCGGCGCGCCGCGGTCAACGAGATCGGCGCGCTGGCGCAGCCGGTGCTGCTGCGGCTCGCGGGGCAGACCGAGGACACCGTCTACATCCAGGTCCGCGAGGGGCTGCGCTCGGTGTGCCTCGGCCGCGAGCAGGGAACCTTCCCGATCAAGACGCTGTCGCTCGACGTCGGGCAGAGCCGGCCGCTCGGCGTCGGTTCGGGCAGCCTCGCCATCCTCGCCAACCTGCCGCCGGCGGAGATCGACGCCGTCATCGAGGCGAACACGCGCTGGCTCGCCGACTATCCCGCCTTCAACGCCGACCGGCTGCGCGGCCTCGTGCGCCAGACGCAGGCGCGCGGCTACGCCTTCGTCGAGGGCCTGATGATTCCCGGCATCAACGCCGTCGCCGTGCCGATCAGCGGCGCCGATGGCCGCCCGATCGCCTCGCTCAGCGTCACGGCCATCGCCGAGCGCATCCATGGCGACCGCGCCCTGTGGCTCGCCGGCCTGCTGCGCGAGGAGGCACGGCAGCTCTCGGCCGTGCTCCTGCGCCCACACTCACGGAATACCTAGGAGATACCCGCATGGCAGATCGCCTGAAGGACAAGGTCGTCCTCCTGTTCGGCGCCGGCTCGTCCGGAGAGGGCTGGGGCAACGGCAAGGCGACGGCGGCCCTGTTCGCGCAGGAAGGCGCGCGCGTCGTCGGCGTGGACCTGAACCTGTCCGCCGCCGAGGAGACCAGGGCGCGGGTGGCCGAGATGGGCTACGACATGGACGCGCTGTGCGCCGACGTCACCGATTCCGCGCAGGTCAGGGCGGCGGTCGCCCATACGGTCGAGCGCTACGGCCGTATCGACGTCCTCCACAACAATGTCGGCGTGACGAAGATGGGCAACCCGGTCGATCTCAGCGAGAAGGACTGGCAGTTCTCGCTCGACACCAACCTGACCGGCGTGTTCCTGACCTGCAAGCACGTGCTGCCGGTCATGGTGGAGCAGCGTTCCGGCGCCATCGTCAACATATCCTCCCTCGCCTCGATCCAGATCAACCGCATGCCCTATTTCGGCTACTACGCGTCGAAGGCGGGGCTGAACCACTTCACCCGCGCGCTGGCGGTCGACTACGCGCCCTACGGCATCCGGGCGAACGCGGTGCTGCCCGGCGTCATGGACACGCCGCTGATCTACAAGCAGATCTCCACCGAGTACGAGACCGTCGAGGACATGATCCGGGCGCGCAACTCGGCCTCGCCGATGGGCCGGATGGGCGACGCCTGGGACGTCGCCTATGCGTCGCTGTTCCTCGCCTCGGACGAGGCGAAATACATCACCGGCGTCTGCCTGCCGGTCGACGGCGGCAAGAGCTGCGCCGGCCGCTGAGCGGCCTGCGGCAGAAGGGCCGCTTCCGCCGGAGAAGGCCGCGGCGGGGCTGCGCCGCTCACTCGTCCCACGCCGCGCCGTCGAGGCGGTTCATCGGTATCCTGAGATAGCGCGTGCCGTTCTCCTCCGGCTCGGGCAGGCGGCCGGCGTTCATGTTGACCTGCAGCGCGTGCAGGATGAGCTTCGGCATGGGCAGCGTCCTGTCGCGCGCCTCGCGCATGGCGGCGAACTCCGCCTCGCTGCGGCAGGCGGTCAGGTGGATGTTGCCCGCCTTCTGTTCGGCCACGCTCGATTGCCAGCGCGGCGCGCGGCCGCCGGGGCGGTAGTCGTGGCCGGTGAAGAGGCGGGTGTCGTCCGGCAGGCCGAGGATGGCCTGGATCGACCGCCACAGGGCGCGGGCGTCGCCGCCGGGAAAGTCGGCCCGCGCCGTGCCGCCGTCGGGCATGAACAGCGTGTCGTGGACGAAGGCGGCGTCGCCGACGACATAGGTGACGGAGGCGAGCGTGTGGCCGGGCGAGAACATCACCCGCGCCGGGATGCCGCCCACCGAGAAGCTGTCGCCGTCGGCGAACAGCCGGTCCCATTGCGAGCCGTCGGCCGGGAAGTCCGGCAGGTTGTAGAAGCCCTTCCACAGCGCCTGCACTTCGACGATCCTGTCACCGATGCCGGTCGGCGCGCCGGTCTTGTCCCTGAGATAGTCGGCGGCGGAGAAGTGGTCGGCATGCGGATGGGTGTCGAGCACCCATTCGACCTCGTAGCCCCTGTCGGCGACGAAGCCCAGGATCGCGTCGGCATGGCGGGTGGCGGTCGCGGCCGACTTCTCCTCGTAGTCGAGCACCGGGTCGATGACGGCGCATTTCCCCGTCCCGGGGTCGGCGGCCACGTACTGGATCGAGCCGGTGCGCGGATCGTAGAAGCCGGTGACTTCTGGCTTGGCAGGCATGCGAGGCGTCCCCCCTGTTCCGTCGACTCCCTGAACATAGTCCTCGCCCGCAGGATGGGGAGGGTTCAAGCCCGGCCGGTTGTCGC
>JACZJD010000727.1 GCA_014860725.1 Aquamicrobium sp. | reverse complement strand
GCTCACCGTCGCCCGCGTCGGCAGGCTCGTCGCCGAGGTGTGCGGGCCGGACGCGCTCGTCGTCAACGAGACCGTGACCAACGACACCCGCATCCTGCGCCAGCTGCGCAAGACCAGGCCCGGCACGCTGATGGGCGAGGCGGGCAGCGGCCTCGGCCTCGGGCTTTCGGCCGCGCTCGGCGCCAAGCTCGCCCGGCCGGACGCCGACGTCGTCTGCCTCCAGGGCGACGGCTGCTACGTCTTCGGCACGCCGTCGGCGGTGCACAGGGGCGCGCGCGCCCACAACGCGCCGTTCCTCACCGTCATCCTCAACAATGGCGGCTGGCGGGCCGTGTCGCGCTCGACGGCGATGATGCATCCCTCCGGCCACGCCGCCGGGGCGGGCTTCCCGGAAGGCCGCTTCGAGGCGCCGCTCGACCTGTCGAAGACGATCGAGGCCGCGGGCGGCATCGGCATCACCGTCCGCACGCCGGAGGAGGCCGAGGCCGCGCTGCGCGAGGGCCTGGCGCATGTCAGGGCCGGAACCAGCGTCGTCATCAACGCGATGGTCACCGACTAGAGGCAGCACGAGGGTGGAGACGGCTCGCTAGATTCAACCAGCTCAACAGGCAAAAAGGGAACACGGAGATGGCTATGTTGAAGGCAAGGACGAACAGAAGGCAGTTCATTCAGGGGGCCTCGTCGCTGGCGGCGGCAGCGGCCCTCGGCAGCACCGTGGCCGGCAGGCCGGCCTTCGCCCAAAGCGGGCCGGTGCGCGTCACGCATTTCGGCGGGCCGTATCAGGTGCTCGACGAGGTGGTCGGCAAGCCGTTCGAGGCGGCCGGCCACGGCAAGGTCGAGTATTCGGCCAGCCTGACGCCCGCGACCATGGGCCAGCTCCAGGCCAACCGCGCCAACCCGCCCTTCGACGTGGTGATGCTGTCGCGGCCGGCCGGCGTGCGCGCCGGGCGCGCGGGCCTTGCCGACACCATCGACAAGTCGAAGCTGCCGAACCTCGCCCAGTTGCAGGAAAGCTCGCTCAGCGAGGACAATTTCGGCATCCCCTTCGTCCTCGACACGGTCGAGATCATGTACAACAAGACCATGGTCGGCGAGCCGATCACGTCGTGGCTCGACCTGTGGCGGCCGGAGCTGAAGGGCAAGATCGCTCTGCCCTCGACCAGCGTCGTGTTCGCGCCGGACTTCGTGGCGCTGATCGCCAGGGCGCTCGGCGGCGACGAGAAGGACCCGGCCGCGGTCGATGCCGCGTTCGCCAAGATCGTCGAGCTCAAGGACAGCGTGCGCACCTTCACCACCAACCCGGAACAGGCCTCGACGCTGATGGAGCGCGGCGAGATCGCGGCGACGCCGCAGTTCGGCGTGCGCGTCTCGAGCGTCATCCGCAACAACCCGGACGTGACGCGCTCCTTCCCGACCGAAGGCGTGGCGGCGCGACCCTACGACCTGCTCATCCCGACCGGGTCGCCCAACAAGGACGGGGCCTACGCCTATATCGACTTCATCATCGGCAAGGAAAGCCAGGAGCGGCTGGCGACCGCGCTGTGGGCCACGCCCGTCAACGCCGCGGTCGAGCTGCCGGCGGACGTCGCCGACAAGGTCAACACCGACTTCGACCGCATGATCTTCTGGGACGATGTCTTCATGGCCAGCGTCGAGAAGGACTGGCGCACCCGCTGGGAGCGCACCGTCCAGTCGGGATGACGGCGCAGCCGCACTGAACGCCGGCGGCGCAATCGCGGAAAGGCGGCCCCCTTCCCTTTCCGCGATTGCGCGTCTCTCAGGGATGGAACGCGCCATCGTCCGGCGGGACGGCGGCGTGTTCGGGGAACAGGATCGCGCAGCAGATGACCACGGCAAAGCCCCTTGCACATGACGGAAGCGCCGCAGCCGGCGGCGGCGAACGGGAGATCGACCTCGACATCCGGTCCGTGTGCAAACGCTATGGCGGCCTCGCCGCCGTGGACAATGCCAGCCTGTCGATCCGCAAGGGCGAGATCATCTCGTTCCTCGGCCCGAGCGGCTGCGGCAAGTCCACGCTGCTCAACATGATCGCGGGCTTCGTCGATCCCGACAAGGGCGACATCGCCCTGCGCGGCCGCTCGCTGGTCAACGTGCCGCCGCACAAGCGCGAGACCGGCATGGTGTTCCAGCACTACGCGCTCTTCCCGCACATGCGGGTGGCCGGAAACATCGCCTACGGACTGGAAGCGCGCAACCAGCCGGCCGCGCTGATCCGCGAGCGGGTGGCGAGGATGATGTCGCTCCTGAAGCTCGACGGCTTCGAGGACCGCTACCCGGGCGAGCTGTCCGGCGGCCAGCGCCAGCGCGTGGCCGTGGCGCGGGCGCTCGCCGTCCAGCCCAAGGTGCTGCTGCTCGACGAGGCGCTGAGCGCCCTCGACAAGAATTTGCGCGAGGAGATGCAGATCGAGCTGTCGCTGCTTCTGCGCAAGCTCGAGATCACCACCATCATGGTCACGCACGACCAGGCCGAGGCCTTCGCCATCAGCGACCGCATCGCCGTCATGGAACGCGGCAGGATCGTCCAGGTCGGCACGCCGCAGGAGGTCTACCGGCGGCCGGGCTCCAGCTTCGTCGTCGAGTTCCTCGGCTCGGCCAACCGCCTGCCCGCCGAAAGGGTGACGCGGCAGGACGGGGAGATCGAGGCCGTCACCGCCTCGGGCATCCGCGTGCGGGTGAAGGACGAGGGGCAGCAGGGAGACGCCTTCAACATCTACGTCCGCAGCGAGGACGTGCAGCTTTCGCCGGCGCCGACGGCAAGTCATTCAGGACGCCCCGGCCGGGTGACGCTCGTCACCTTCCTTGGCTCGGTCTCGCGCTATGTCGTGGACCTCGACGGCGTGCAGGTGGTGGCGGACTGCCCGCCCGACGGGCTGCATCTTTCCGCCGGCGACGACGCCTATCTCGATATCGCGGCGGCGCGCTGCTACGTGCTGCCGGCCGGAGACCAGCAATGACCGCCGTCGCCGCGCCGGTCGGCCGCAGGCTCAGGCGGGCCGCGCCCTGGGTCTGGCTCGTCCCGTCGATCGCGATCTTCGTGCCGTTCTTCATCCTGCCGATGGCGGTGGTGCTGCGCAACAGCTTCAACCGCGACGATCCGCTGGCGCTGATGGTGGAGGACGTCACGCTCGCCAACTATGCCGAGATCCTGACCGACCCCTACTATCTCACCGTCTTCACCAACAGCATCGGCGTGTCGCTGGGGGTGACGCTCGGCACGCTGATCCTCGGCTATCCCTTCGCCTATTATCTGGTGCGCTATGCGCGGACCTCACGCGCGTTCCTGCTGTGGGCGATCTACCTGCCGCTGATGGTCAGCGTCATCGTGCGCGCCTTCGGCTGGATCGTCATCACCGCCGATTCCGGCCTCATCAACTCGACGCTGCTGGCGCTCGGCATCATCAAGTCGCCGCTGATCATGCTGTTCGAGCTGGAGAGCATGGTGCCTGCGATGATCCACCGCTACCTGCCGCTGATGGCGCTGCCGCTCATCAACGCGCTCGGCCGGATCGACGAGAACCTGCATTCGGCCTCGGCCAATCTCGGCGGCGGCCGGTTCTACACCTTCCGGCGCGTGGTGCTGCCGCTGAGCAGCCCCGGCATCATCGCCGGCAGCCAGCTCGTCTTCGCCAACGTCCTGAGCGACTTCGTCATCCCGAACCTTCTCGGCTCGACGCGGTTCCGGGTGCTGGCGCCGGTCATCTACGAGGAGGCGGCCGTGCACGTGGCCTGGGCGACGGCGGCGGCGCTCGCCATGGTCATGCTGGTGATCGTCGTCATCATGCTCGCCGCATCGAACTACACGTTCCGGCGGCTGGCGCCCTGGGCGAGGAACCTCTGACATGTCGACATTCCGCGAAGCCGAAGAGCGTTTCGAGGCCCGCATGCTGGCGATCTATGTCGGCGGCGTGACGATCTTCCTCATCGCGCCGATCCTGCTGCCGATGGTGATCTCGTTCTCGAGCAGCGCCCGGATCGAGTTCCCGCCGCCGGGCTTCAGCCTGCAATGGTACAGGGCAGCGCTGGAGAACGAGCTGTTCCGCCGCGGCCTGTGGAACAGCCTGGTCATCGCCGTGGTCTGCGCCGCGATCTCGACCGTCGCCGGCACGGCGGCGGCGATCGCGCTCAACCACTACCGCTTCGCCGGACGCTCGGCGGTGCAGCTCCTGCTGATGCTGCCGCTGGCGCTTCCCGCCGTGGTCAAGGGCCTCGGCATCATGTTCGTGCTGCCGTCCTACGGCATGTCGCAGGGCGTGCTCGCCACCGCCTTCGCCCACTGCATCCTCGGCATCCCCTATGTCGCCTATCTGGTGCTGGCGACGCTCGCCAATTACGACCTGACGCTGGAGCAGGCGTCGGCCAATCTCGGCGCGTCGCGCATCACCACCTTCCGCCGGGTGACGTTCCCGCTGATCCGGCCGGGCGTGACGGCGGGCGGCATTTTCGCCTTCCTGATGTCGCTGGACAACGTGTCGCTGTCGCTGTTCACGGCGGCCGGCGACACGCTGCCGCTCAGGCTGATGCAGCACATCCAGCACAACGCCGACCCGACCATCGCGGCGGTCTCGACCTTCCTGACGCTCGCGGCGCTCGTCATCATGGTGCTGTTCGGCCGGACGATCCGCCAGCGCCAGCTGAGCGGCCTCAAGGAACGCTAGGACGGCCAGCCGGCCTGCGGAGGGGCCGGCCTCACTTCTCCCGCCAGGGGCCGCGGACCGAGATCGTGCTGGCGACGTTCGACACGGTCTGGGCGAGCGAATGCTGCTCCTCCGGCTCGAGCCGGCTGCCGGGGCGGACGACGTTGATGTTGACCGCCGCCACCGCGCGGCGCGACGCGTCGAAGACGGGCGCGGCGACCGAGATGTCGCCTTCGAAGATCTCGTGATAGGTGGTCGCGACGCCGTCGCGGCGGATCGTCTCCAGCCGGGCGACGAGCTCCTCGCGGGACATGATCGAGCCGCTGGCATAGGCGACGTAGCGGACGTCGCGGATCAGTTCCTCCGCCTCGTCCCCGGGGAGATGGGCGACGATCGCCTGCCCGATGGCGGAGATGTGCCAGGGGAAGCTCGACCCCAGCGTGACGTTCGGCGCCACCACCTCGTGCCCGGCCGCGCGCACCACGACGGTGAGCCGGCCCTGGTCGAGCACGCCCATGTTGACGGTGAGGCCGAGCTGGCGGTTGCAGGCGAGGATGTGCGGCGTCGCGCGCTCGATGAGCTGGTTGCCGCGAAGATAGATCGCCCCCATGCGCAGCAGGCCCGGCCCCGGCGAGTAGCGGCGGCTCGCCGGGTCCTTGACGAGCAGGCCCGCCGCCACGAGCGTGCGCGTGAAGCGCTGGATCGCCGTCTTCTCGATCCCGGTCATGCTGACGAGCTCGGCGAGGCCGAGCGTCTGGTGGCCGTATTCGAAGGCGTCGAGAATCCGCAGCCCGCGCTGCAGCGAGGAGCTGAACAGCTTCGGCTTCTCTTCCGGGTCTTTCATGCAATGGCCCCTTGCCGGCTCTTCCTTCACGGCCGGCACGCATTCTTCCGGGCAGGATCGCCCGCGGCGGCGATGCGGCCCCGATTCTCGTGCTGCCGGCACGGCATGCCCCGACCGCGACGATCCCGGCGAACGGCACCGATATTCCATGACGGACCGGAACAGTCAAAGCGCGGCGAGAATGGTTGACATCAAGCGCGTTAAATGAATTACTACGGTAATTAACGCTATGCAATAGCGATTATCGCTACTTTGATGCAAGGCCGACGAATGGACCCGCAACGGATCGACGGATTCCTTCAGTCTTTCAGGTCAGTGGTCGGAGCGGCCAACGTTCTCACGGACGAAGGCGACCTCGCGCCCTATCTCGTGGACGCGCGGCGGCGATACAGGGGCGGCGCCCTCTGCGTCGTGCGCCCCGCGACCACCGCGGAGGTGTCGCAGGTTCTGGCGCTCTGCCACGAGGTCGGCGTCGCCGTGGTGCCGCAGGGCGGCAACACCGGCATGTGCGGCGGGGCCACGCCGCGCGCCGACCGCAATTCCGTCGTGCTGGCGCTCGGCCGGATGAACCGAGTGCGCGGCATCGACCCCCTCGACAACACCATCGCCGTCGACGCCGGCTGCACGCTGGCGGCGGTCCAGGCCGAGGCTGCGGCCGCCGGCCGGCTGTTTCCGATGTCGCTCGGCAGCGAGGGCAGCTGCCAGATCGGCGGCAACATCGCCACCAATGCCGGCGGCACCGCCGTGCTGCGCTACGGCCCGATGCGCGACCTGGTGCTCGGCATCGAGGCCGTCCTGCCGGACGGGCGCGTCGTCGATGCGATGAAGGCGCTGCGCAAGGACAACACCGGCTATGCGCTCAAGCACCTGTTCATCGGCTCGGAAGGCACGCTCGGCATCGTCACCGGGGCGGTGCTCAAGCTGTTCGCGAAGCCGGCTTCCGACGCCGTGGCCATGGTCGGCCTCGACGACATCGACGCGGCGCTGCGGCTCCTGCATCACGTGCAGGCGCGCGCCGGCAGCCGCCTGACCAATTTCGAGGTCATCTGCGCCGGCGAGTACGATCTCGTCATGGCCCTGCCGAAGCGGCTGCACGACCCGCTGGCCGCCCGCCATCCCTGGGTCGCCATCGTCGAGCTGACCGACGCCGATCCGCAGGCCCCGCTCGAGGACGAGCTCGCCGCCATCGTGCACGGCGCGATGGAGCGCGGCATCGTCCGCGAGGCCGTGCTTGCCGCCAGCAAGGCGCAGGCCGAGCTGATCTGGGAAATCCGCCACTCCGTCACCGAGGCCAACGTCAATGCAGGGCTCACCTTCTCGCACGACACCTCGGTGCCGGTGTCGCGGGTGCCGGATTTCGTCCGCGGCGTCGAGCGGCTCGTCGCCGAGCGCTTCCCGGCCGCGAAGCCGGTCTTCGTCGGCCATGTCGGCGACGGCAACATCCATGCCGTGGTGGTCCTTCCCCGCGAGGCCGCATCCGCGACGGCGGACGTCGACGCCCTTGCCGCGGCCGTGAACGCGACCATCGACGAGGTGGCGCTGTCGCTCGACGGCTCGATCAGCGCCGAGCACGGCATCGGGCGCTCGAACCGCGCGCGGCTGCGCGCCTATCTCGACCCGGCCGACTTCGCGCTGATGCAGGGCATCAAGTCCCTTTTCGACCCCAAGGGGCTGATGAACCCCGGCGTCCTCCTGTGAGCATCCGATGACTGGCGAGCCCGTGACCAAGAAAGTTGTCCTCATCCATCCGACCATCCGGCCCGTGGGCGTCGAGATCCTGGAGGGCCGCGCCGAGGTGACGCTCGCGCCGGACGGCGACGAGCGCACCGTCATCGACGCCATCAACCGGACGGGGGCGCAGGCGGTCATCATCCGCGTCGAATCCGCCACCCGCGCGATCTTCGAGGCGTGCCCCAGCCTCTGCCTCGTCGGCATGCACGGCGTCGGCACCGACGCCATCGACCTCGACGCCGCGACCGAGACCGGCGTCCTCGTCCTCAACACGCCGTGGGTGAACTACAAATCGACGTCCGAGCACGCGCTCGCCCTGCTGATGGCCGTCGCCAAGAAGGTGATGCCCGGCCACCGCGCGGTCCAGGACGGCGCCTTCGTCGCCTACCGCAACACCCATCTGCCGCAGGAGCTCGAAGGAAAGACGCTGTTCGTCATCGGCGTCGGCCGCATCGGCGGCGAGATGGCGCGCAAGTGCAGGGCGGCGTTCAACATGCGCGTGCTGGGCATCGACCCGGCCTACAATGCCGAGGAGCTGGCGGCGAAGGGCGTCGAGCAGGTGACGTTCGAGGAAGGGCTGGAGGAGGCCGATTTCGTCACCATCCACACGCCGCTCAACCCGACCACGCGGAAGATGATGGACGCCCGCGCCTTCGCGCTGATGAAGCCGGGCGCGGTCTTCATCAACGACGCGCGCGGCGGCGTCATGGACCAGACCGCGCTGCTCGCGGCGCTGGATTCGGGCCATCTCGCCGGGGCGGGGCTCGACGTCTTCGATCCCGAGCCGGTTCCGGCCGGCGACCCGGTGACCCGCCATCCCGGCGTGGTCATGACGCCGCATTTCGCCGGCGACACCGTCGAGGCGCGCAGCCGCTGCTCGATGACCATCGCGACGGCGATCATGGACGCGCTCGACGGCCTGCCGCCCGAGGGCGTGGTCAATGCCGACGTGCTCTCCCGCCCCAACTACCGCCTCGGCCGCCTGCTCGCGGCGGCCGTCTGAACCATCGACACCAGGGCTGAACCGTGACCGAACCGACGACCATCTATTCGATCCAGGCGCGCCGCCGCATCCGGCAGGCATACCGCAACCCGCTGCGCGAGAAGCTGCGTCGCGGCGAGCGCACGCTGGGGCTGTGGATCACGCTGCCGACGCCCGCCGTCACCGAGATCGCCGCCGAGCTCGGCCTCGACTGGGTCTGCATCGACATGGAGCACGGGGCGACGACCTATGCCGACGTCTCCAACCATCTGCGCGCGGCCAAGGGAACGGGCCTCGCCGTGTTCGTCCGCGTCTCCTCCATCGCGCCCGACACCATCGCCCGCTGCCTCGACCTCGGCGCCGACGGCATCGTGCTGCCGATGGTGCGTTCGGCCGACGACGTGCGCCGCGCGCTCAACCACATGCTCTACCCGCCGGAGGGCAGCCGCGGCCTCGGCGGCGAGCGTGCCCAGAAATGGGGGTTGGGCCTCGACGACTATGTCGCCACGGCCAACGACGAGCTCATGCTGATGCCGATGATCGAGCATGCGGACGCGGTCGCGGCCATCGACGACATCCTGTCGATACCGGGGCTCGACTTCCTCTTCGTCGGTCCCGGCGACCTGTCGGCGAGCCTCGGCCATGTCGGCGAATGGGACACGCCCGCGACGGCCGAAGCCATCGCCCATGTTCTGGCGCGGGCCAAGGCCCACGGCGTCACGGCCGGCATCTACGCCCACGGGCCTGCCGAGGTGAAGGCGCGCACCGGCCAGGGCTTCCGCATCATCGCCATCGGCTCCGACCTGCCGATGATGATCACCAGGATCAGTTCCGACCTCGCGGCCATCGCCGATGGCGCGGAGGGCGGCGTCGCGCTGGCGCAGGGAGGCGCAGGCTGACATGACGCAGGCGATCGCGATCCCGGCAGCGGGCGATGACGGCAGCACCGACGTGAAGCTCGCGGTCAAGGGCCTGAGCAAGCACTACGGCGCCACCGTCGCGCTCCATCCGACCGACCTCGACCTGCGCACCGGCGAATTCATGACGCTGCTCGGCCCGTCGGGCTCGGGCAAGACCACGCTGCTGATGATGGTGGCGGGGCTGCTCGGCTCCGATTCCGGCGACCTGTGGATCGACGGGCAGCGCACCACCAACGCGCCGCCATGGGAGCGCGGCATCGGCATGGTGTTCCAGAACTATGCGCTGTTCCCGCACATGACGGTGTTCGAGAACATCGCCTTCCCGCTGCGCATGCGCAAGATTCCCGAGGACGTCATCCGCCGCGAGGTGGCCGACGTGCTCGACATGGTCCAGCTCGAGCATACCGCGCAGCGTCTGCCGCGCGGCCTTTCCGGCGGCCAGCAGCAGCGCATCGCGCTGGCGCGCGCCTTCGTGTTCAAGCCGCACATCATCCTGATGGACGAGCCTTTGGGCGCGCTCGACAAGAAGCTGCGCGACCAGCTCCAGCTCGAGATCAAGAACATCCACCTGTCGCACCGGACCACGATCCTCTACGTCACCCACGATCAGGGCGAGGCGCTGACCATGTCGGACCGCATCTGCCTGATGAACAACGGCCGCATCGAGCAGCTCGACACGCCGTCGGCGCTCTATTTCAGGCCGAAGACGGTGTTTGCGGCCGACTTCCTCGGCGATTCCAACTTCATCGACGGCGTCGTGCGCAAGGCCGCGGGCGAACATGTCGGGATCGAGGCCGAGGTCGCCAGGGGCGCCGTGCTGCGCGGCGTCGGCGACGCCCTGCCGGCGGGATCGCGCGCCCGCATGATGGTGCGCCCCGAGCGCCTGTCGCTCGCGAGCGAGGTGCCGGAAGGCTGGAACGCGCTGCCCGTCACCGTGCGGCAGTCGATCTTCGTCGGCGGCTTCACCCGCCATTTCGTGACCGGGCCGGCCGGGCTCGACCTGGTGGCGCTGGAGCTGACGGCGGGGCCGGGAAGCGAGCGCGCCGCCGGCCAGCAGCTGATGGCGGTCTGGCCGCCCGAAAGCGCGGTCGTCCTCGCCGACGACAGGAAAGACGCATCGTGAGCGCGCACGCGATCAGGGACGGGGGCAGAGACAGGGGCAAGGACAGGGGGCCGCCCGGCCCGCTGCGCCTCCTCGCGGCGCGCTGGGGCAAGATCACGCCGGTGCTCGTGATGCTGGTGGTTCTCGGCATCCTGCCCGTCGCCAAGCTGCTCGAGCTCAGCTTCTACCGTGGCGGCGAGTGGAGCCTCGACCATTATGTGCGCCTGTTCTCGTCGCCGGTCTATGTGCGGGTGCTGGCGACCACGTTCAAGGTCGCGATCTACACCACGATCTTCACGCTGCTGGTCAGCTATCCCCTCGCCTACATCATCGCGCGCATGCCGGAGAACCGGCGCAACCTGCTGATGTTCGCGGTGATGCTGTCGTTCTGGGCGAGCTTCCTCATCCGCACCTTCGGCTGGATGGTGATCCTGAACCGCAACGGGCTGCTCAGCCAGATCCTGATGTGGCTCGGCATCACCAGCGAACCGGTCGGCATCCTCTACAGCTCCACCGCCGTCGTCATCGGCATGACGCATGCGATGGTGCCGCTGTGCATCCTGACGATGCTGCCGGTCATGCAGTCGATCGACGACAATTTGTCGAAGGCGGGCATGGTGCTCGGCGGCAGGCCGGGCAGCGTGTTCTGGCGCATCTATTTCCCGCTCTCCCTGCCCGGCGTCACCGCCGCGGCGCTGCTGGTGTTCATCACCTCGCTCGGCTTCTTCATCGTGCCGGCCTTCCTCGGCGGCCGGCTCGACACCATGCTCACCCAGCTCATCATCGATCAGGTGCAGGAATATCTGAACTGGCCGTTCGCCGGCGCGCTGTCGCTGCTCCTGCTCGTCGCCGCGCTGGCGGTGTTCTGGATCTACGACTACCTGATCGGCCTGTCGGCGCTGGCCGGCACGGCGGACCCCAACGCCTCGGGCGGACGGCTGGGCAGCGCGGGGGCGCGGTTCGGACGGGCGTTCGGCGCCGCCATGGCCCGCGTCTCGGACACGATCTACGGCCTTGTCGCCGCCGTCGCCGGCAGGAG
>JACZJD010000726.1 GCA_014860725.1 Aquamicrobium sp. | reverse complement strand
TCGCCGACCATGCCGGGCGCGAGCTGCCGGACGAGTACGGCGACCTCGGCCTGCCGGCCGAGGAATTCGAGCGCCACATCGCCTACGACATCGGCGTGGAGGCGGTGACGCGTCAGCTCGCCGCGGTGCTCGGCGTGCCGGCGGTGATGGCGCGCTTCTCGCGGCTCCTGATCGACGCCAATCGCGGCGAGGACGACCCGACGCTGATCCGCCAGCTCTACGACGGCACCGTCATCCGCGCCAACTACCCGATGGCCGAGGCCGAGCGGGAACGGCGGCTCGAGCGCTACTGGCGGCCCTATCACGACGCGCTCGGCGCGATGGTCTCCTCCGTCGCGGCGGCGAGCGGGGCGGCGCCGTTCCTGTTCTCCGTCCATTCCTTCACGCCGACGATGCAGGGGCGGGCGCGGCCCTGGCACGTCAGCGTGCTGTGGGATTCGGACGACCGCGCCGTCGGGCCGCTGCTCGACATGCTGGCGGCCGACCCGGCGCTGGTGGTGGGCGACAACGAGCCCTATGACGGGGCGCTGCGCGGCGATACGCTCTACCGCCACGCCATCGTCAACGGCTACGCCCATGCGCTGGTCGAGATCCGCCAGGACCTGATCGCGACGCAGGAGGGCGCCGACGCCTGGGCCGAGCGGCTGGCGCCGATGCTCGACCGGATCAACGCCATGCCGGACGTCCACGTCGTCAGGCAGTACGGCTCGCGGACCGGGCCGGTTTGAGCGGAGCCGATGTGAAGGAGGTTGCCATGACCGATCTGACGGAAGACCAGAAGCGCGATTTCGAGGCGGCGGCGTTCCGCCGGCTCGTCGGGCACCTGCGCGAGCGCTCCGACGTCCAGAACATCGACCTGATGAACCTCGCCGGCTTCTGCCGCAACTGCCTCGCCAACTGGTATCGCGAGGCGGCGGAGGAGGCGGGCGTGGCGCTCGACAAGGAGGCGGCGCGCGAGATCGTCTACGGCATGCCCTATGCCGAGTGGCGGGCGCAGAACCAGCGCGAGGCGACCGAGGCGCAGCGCGAGGCGTTCGCGAAGAGCCACCCGAAACACCATTGATTCTTGCGCCCGCCTCGGGCAACCAGACGGCCGACCCTTCCCCGCCCGACTCGCCGGGCGGACCCGACATCGGAGACTCCACATGGCCGAAGACATCACCGCCGAATCCGCCCAGACCGTCGCCGCGGGCCAGCTCCGCTCCTTCATCGAGCGCATCGAGCGGCTCGAGGAGGAGAAGAAGACGATCGCCGACGACATCAAGGAGGTGTTCGCCGAGGCCAAGGGCACCGGCTTCGACACCAAGGCGATTCGCACGCTGATTCGGCTGCGCAAGAAGGACCAGGCCGAGCGCCAGGAGGAGGAGGCGATCCTCGATCTCTACAAGGCCGCGCTCGGCATGGTGTGACGCGCCGGCCGTGAACCGCCGCCCGGCGCAAGGCCTGGCGCAGCGGCCGGGGCCGCCTGCGGGCAGGGAGGCCCGTTTCGGAGGGAGGAGACGATGAACCCGTTCACGTTCAACACCGCGAAGTCGATCCAGTTCGGCACCGGCGCGCTGGCGCGGCTCGGCGAGCTGGTCAAGGGTCAGATCGGTACGCGCGTCATGCTCGTGACCGATCCGGGCATGATGTCGACGGGGATCGTCGAGCGGGCGCTGAAGGCGCTGGCCGAGGCCGGCGTCGCGGTCGAGCTGTTTTCCGAGGTCGAGGCCGACCCGCCGGAAGCGGTGATCCTGAAGGCGACCGGACAGGCCGCCGGTGCGGGCGCCGAAGGCGTGATCGGGCTCGGCGGCGGCTCGTCGCTCGACGTCGCCAAGCTCGTGGCGCTGCTCGCGCCCGGGCGGGAGACGCTGAAGGACGTCTACGGCGTCGGCAATGCGCGCGGGCCGCGGCTGCCGCTGATCCTGGTGCCGACGACGGCCGGCACCGGCTC
>JACZJD010000725.1 GCA_014860725.1 Aquamicrobium sp. | reverse complement strand
TGGCAAGCGTCTCGGCCTGATCGTCGCGCGTGTGGCCGGCAAGGACGATGTCGGCGCCGAAGCGGGCGGCCGCGTCGGCCAGGAGCCCGTAGCGCGCCTCGCGGGCCGCAGCGCCCAGCCCGGTCCGGGGTTTCGTCCCGCGCCACACCGCGGTTTCATGCTCGATGCCGTGCGCCGCGCACAGGCTCGCCACCTGCCGCGCCTCGGCGGCGGATTCCGGGCGCAGGCCGTGATCAACCGTCACGGCCAGAAGCCGTGCCGAAGGATCGTATCGGGAGAGATGATCGCGAAGGAGGAGAAGCAGCGCCAGCGAATCGCCGCCGCCGGAAACGGCAACGACCAGCCCGCGGCCGGTGTCGATGTCGCGAAAGAGAAGGTGCGGGTCGAGGCCCATCGCCTCGCGGCCGTCAACAGCAGCCGTCAGCAGGAGGCGGCGCTCTGTTCCTGCTTCACGCGGTCCTTGAGCGCGTCGGAGGCCTGCGGGTAGCGCTGCAGCACCTCGGTGAAGGTGGCGCAGGCGACGTCGCGCTGGTTCATCGCCGCGAGCGAGACGCCGAGCTTGAACAGCGTGTCTGGGGCCTTGCGTGCCTGCGGGAAGTCGCGGCTGGCGGCAAGGAAGATTTCGGCCGCCTCGCGCGGCTTCTGCTGCGCCAGCAGCGCCTCGCCGAGCCAGAAATGCGCGTCGGCCGCGTGCCCGCTGTCGGGGAAGCGCGCAATCAGGTCGCGGAAGCCGGCCTCGGCCGTGTCGTAGTCGCCCGACAGGATGAACTCGTAGGAGTTGCGGTAGAGCTCGTCATCGTCGTCGCCGCGCGGCAGAGCCGCGACCGTGGTGCCGTCCTGTCCCTGCCCGACTTGGCCCTGCCCGATCTGGCCCTGTCCCTGAAGCGCGGGGTCGGCCGGCTGTGCCAGCCGCGGCGTGCCGTCGGCGTCGAAGGTGATGCTGCCGAGGTTGCGCGGCGGCTCGCCCCTCACCTGCGCGCCCTCCCCGGCGGCCTGCATGCCGCCGCCGTAGAACTCCTCGTCGCCGCTGCCGGCGTCGTCGGGGGGCGCGGGGGCGGTGGCGGCATGGTCGGACGAACGGGTGCCCGACGCATCCGAGCGGCGCTGCTCCAGCTCCTGGAAGCGCATCTCGTTGTCCTCCTGCATGCGGCGGAGCTGGTCCTGCATCTGGAGGAGCTGGAAGTTCAGTTCTTCGACGAGGCCGTTCAGCTGCCGCACCTGCTCCTCGAGCTGGGCGACGCGCGGATCGGTCGTCTGGGCGGAAGCCGGCGCGGCCGCCGCCAGGGCAAGCGGCAGGGCGAAAGCGCCGATCAGCAGAAAACGCGCGAGCATATGTGGTCTCTTCATCCGGGTTTGCCGGTTTCCTCCGGCCTGGCGGGGTCCCTTTTATCAGCACAGGGGAGTTCGGCCAAATTGTGATTTCGCCCGGAAGGAAGCGCCGCAAGGCCGCCCCGGATACCCTGTCCGAGGCGGTGTCCGTGCGGAAATCCGGCTCCCGGAGGGAAGCCCCGCCGGGGCTCAATACTCGCGGAACGCGCGCGCCATGCTGTCGGTGATCGGCTTGGCGAGATATTCGAAGAAGGTGCGCTCGTGCGTCTGGATCAGGATTTCCGCCGGCATGCCGGGCGTGGGGTTGAAGCCCTTGACGCGGTGAAGCTGCTCGGTCGGGATCTCGACGCGGGCGACGTAGATGTCCTTGTTCGGCGAGCTGACCGACGCCGTCACCGCATCGGCCGAGACATAGATGACCTTGCCGTCGAGGATCGGCGTGGTGCGCTGGTTGAGCGCGCTCAGGCGGATCGAGGCGAGCTGGCCCACCCGCACCTCGTCGATCTGCATGCGCGGCACCTGCGCCTCGATGATCAGCGGCTCGTCCGACGGCAGGATCTCCATGATCGGCCGGCCGCTCTCGATGACGCCGCCGGCGGTGTGGTAGTAGCTGCGCACGACGATGCCCGGCACGGGCGCGCGGATCGTGGTGCGGTCGAGCACGCTTCTGGCGTTGCGGATCTGCTCGCGCACCGCGTCGAGCTCGGCCTCGACGGTCTGGATCTCGTCGAAGGCGGTCTTCTGGGCGTTGTCGCTGACCTGCGCCATCTCCAGGCGATACTTGCCCATCTGCGTCTGGCTGATGCGCGCCTCGGCCTCGAGCCGGGCGATGTCGCCCTCCGCATCGGCCACCGCGCGTTCGAGCAGGCTGATCGACGAGCGCGTGACGATGCCCTTCTGCAGCAGGCTGCTCTTGACGTCGAGCTCGCTCTGCAGGATCGCCTTCTGCCGGCGCATGGACTCGACCTGCCCCTCGATGCCCTCGAGCTGGAAGCCGAGCGCCGCCGTGTTCTCGCGCAGCAGCCCGAGCTGGTTGTCGAGCTTGAGCCGCGTCGAGCGGAAGTTCTCGCGCTGGCTGTCGAGAATGGCCTTGACCTCGGGATCGTCGAGCTTCTCCGACAGCGAGGCCGGCGGGGTGAAGTCGGCGGCGCCCCGCGCCTGCGCCTGCAGCCGCGCCTGGATCGCCTCCAGCCGGAGCTTGCGCAGCTCGAGCTGGCGCGCATTGGCGCGCGCGGCCGTCTCGTCGAGGAGCATCAGGTCCTGGCCCGCCTCGACATGGTCGCCTTCCGCGACCAGGATTTCGCGGATGATGCCGCCTTCGAGATGCTGGACGATCTTGTTCTTGCTGGTGGCGACGAAGCTGCCCGGCGCGATGATGGCCGAGGCGAGCGGCGCGAAGCCGGCCCAGGCGCCGAAGCCGCCGCCCACGACGAACATCAACGCCAGCCCCACGATGGTCTGCTTGCGGATCGAGCGCGGCACGTCGGCATACCATTCGATCGTCGCCTGATCGCCGCCCGTCGTCGTCTTCTTCTTCGCCATCACGGCTTCTCCCCCGGGGTCTCGATCGCCTTGCTGCCGGCCGCGCCGCCGTCGCCGGCCAGCACCTTGAGCACGTCGGCGCGCGTGCCGAACATCGCCACCGTGCCGTTGCTCAGCACCAGGATCTTGTCGACATGGTTGAGCAGCGCCGTGCGCTGGGTGATCGTCACCACCGTGATCTTCTGCCGGCGCGCATGCATGAGCGCCTTGGCGAGCGCCATCTCGCCGGGCGTGTCGAGGTTTGAGTTCGGCTCGTCGAGCACCACCAGCCGCGGATTGCCGAAGAAGGCGCGGGCGAGCGCGATGCGCTGCTTCTGCCCGCCCGAGAGCGGCGCGCCGTCGGCCGCGACGAAGGTCTCGTAGCCCTGCGGGAACGAGGCGATCAGCTCGTGCACGTCGGCGAGCACCGCCGCCTCGTAGATCTGCTGGTCGCTGGCGTCGTCGCGCATGCGGGCGATGTTGGCCTTGATCGAACCGGGGAAGAGCTGGACGTCCTGCGGCAGGTAGCCGATGTTCTCGCCGAACTGGCGCTGGTCCCAGTTGCGCAGGTCCATCAGGTCGAGCCGGACGTTGCCCGAGGTCGGCAGGATGGAGCCGACCAGCATCTTGCCGAGCGTCGTCTTGCCGGAGCCGGAATTGCCGATCACCGCGAGCGATTCCCCCGGCATCAGCGAGAAGGAGATGCCGTT
>JACZJD010000014.1 GCA_014860725.1 Aquamicrobium sp. | reverse complement strand
CGTCAGCCGCGCCGGGCGGCCTCGATCGCGGCGACGTCGATCTTCTGCATGTCCATCATCGCGTCGAAGGCGCGCTTTGCTTCGCCGCCGCCGGCAGCCAGCGCCTCGGTCAGCACGCGCGGCGTGATCTGCCACGAGATGCCCCATCTGTCCTTGCACCAGCCGCACGCGCTTTCCTGGCCGCCATTGCCGACGATGGCGTTCCAGTAGCGGTCGGTCTCTTCCTGATCGTCGGTGGCGATCTGGAAGGAGAAGGCCTCGTTGTGCTTGAACGTGGGCCCGCCATTGAGGCCGAGGCAGGGGATGCCGAAGACGGTGAAGTGGACCGTCAGCACGTCGCCCGCCTTGCCGGAGGGGTAGTCGCCCGGGGCACGGTGGACGGCATGCACCACGCTGTCGGGAAAAATCTCGGCATAGAAGCGGGCCGCAGCCTCGGCGTCCTTGTCGTACCACAGGCAGATCGTGTTCTTGGCGATTGCCATTGCTCGTCCTTTCGCTTCCGAAGTCGATGGCGGCCCGGTTTGGCGCGCGCCTGCGGGCGGTTCCCGGTCAACCGAACCGAGAACGCGCTGGCGCGTATGGCGTTCCGTCGGCCACGCCTGAAAGGCCATGGCGCCGGACCGCGACACGCCTTTGGGCTACACCAGCTCGACCTCGACCACGCCGGGCACGGCCTTCATGGCCGAGGCCACCTGCGGGGTGATGCGGTAGCGGTCGGGCAGCGCCACCTCGATCTCGCCCTGCCCGTCGCCTTTGATGACGATGAACGACACCTGCCCTTCCCCGCGCATGCCGAGCTGGGCGGAGACCGCGCCGACGGGGCCGGGGTCGCGCAGGTAGATGCGCAGCGACTTCTGGATGCGGCTCGCCTCGTGCTCGAGGTCCTGCACGGTCTGGATGCGCAGGTTGACGCCCTCGGGCCGGTCCTCGGCCGACACGGTGATGACGACCGAGCGGCCGGGCTCCAGCATGTCGCGATACTGCGCCAGCGTCTCGGAGAACAGCACCGCCTCGAACTGGCCGGAGCGGTCGGAGAAGTTGACCACGCCCATCTTGTTGCCGGTGCGGGTCTTGCGCTCCTGCTTGGAGGTGACGGTGCCGGCGAGCCGGCCGGCGGTCGCGCCGCGCTTCACCGCGGCCTGGAAATCGGTCCAGTTCTGCACCCGCATCTTCTCCAGCACCTGCCGGTACTCGTCGAGCGGATGGGCGGAGAGGTAGAAGCCGACGGCCGCGAACTCGCGGTGCAGCCGGTCGGCCGGCAGCCACGGATCGGCCTGCGGCAGCACGAGCTTCTGCGGCTGGCCGCCGCTCGCCGCGCCGAAGATGTCGGCCTGGCCGGAGGCGGCGTTCTCCTGCGCGCGGGCGGCGAGCCCCATCATGCGCTCGAGCCCCGCGAACAGCGCCGCGCGGTCGAAGCCGAAGCAGTCGAGCGCGCCGGCTGCGATCAGGCTTTCGAAGACGCGCTTGCCGACGATGCGCGGATCGACCCGCTCGCAGAAATCCTCCAGCGAGGCGAAGGGCTTCTCCGCCCGCTTCTCGACGATGTGGTCCACCGCCGCCTCGCCCACGCCCTTGATGGCGGCGAGCGAGTAGTAGATGCGGTTCTCGCCGACCTCGAACGGCCGGTAGGACGTCATCACCGACGGCGGCACCACCTCGATGCCGAGCCGCATCGCGTCGGCGCGGAAATCGGCGAGCTTGTCGGTGTTGTTCATGTCGAGCGTCATCGACGCGGCGAGGAACTCGACCGGGTAGTGCGCCTTCAGATACGCCGTCTGGTAGGAGACGATGGCATAGGCGGCGGCGTGCGACTTGTTGAAGCCGTAGTCGGCGAACTTGGCGAGAAGGTCGAAGATGAAATCGGCCTGCGGCTTGGACACGCCGCGCTCGACCGCGCCGGAGACGAAGCGCTCGCGCTGCTTGTCCATCTCGGCGCGGATCTTCTTGCCCATGGCGCGGCGCAGAAGGTCGGCTTCGCCGAGCGAGTAGCCGGCCAGCTCCTGCGCGATCTGCATCACCTGTTCCTGATAGACGATGACGCCTTGCGTCTCCTTCACCAGATGGTCGATCTTCGGGTGGATCGAGGCAATCTCCTCCTCGCCGTGCTTGCGGGCGTTGTAGGTGGGGATGTTCTCCATCGGGCCGGGACGGTAGAGCGCCACCAGCGCGATGATGTCCTCGATGCGGTCGGGCTTCATGCCGATCAGCGCCTTGCGCATGCCCGCCGATTCCACCTGGAACACGCCGACCACCTCGCCGCGCGACAGCATGGCGTAGGTGTCGGGATCGTCGAGCGGGATGCGCGACAGGTCGATGTCGACGCCGCGGCGGCGGATCAGCTTCACCGCCGTGTCGAGCACGGTCAGCGTCTTCAGGCCGAGGAAGTCGAACTTCACCAGCCCGGCCTGCTCGACATATTTCATGTTGAACTGGGTGACCGGCATGTCCGAGCGCGGATCGCGGTACATCGGCACCAGCTGGTAGAGCGGCCGGTCGCCGATGACGATGCCGGCGGCGTGCGTCGAGGCGTGGCGATAGAGGCCTTCGAGCTTCATCGCCGTGTCGAGCAGGTTCTGCACGACCGGCTCCTTCTCCACCTCCTCGGCGAAGCGCGGCTCGGCCTCGATGGCGTCCTTGAGCTTGACCGGGTTGGCGGGATTGGCCGGCACCATCTTGCACAGCCGGTCGACCTGCCCGTAGGGCATCTGCAGCACGCGGCCGACGTCGCGCAGCACGGCGCGCGCCTGAAGCGTTCCGAAGGTGATGATCTGCCCGACCTGGTCGCGGCCGTACTTCTCCTGCACATAGCGGATCACCTCCTCGCGGCGGTCCTGGCAGAAGTCGATGTCGAAGTCGGGCATCGAGACGCGTTCCGGATTCAGGAAGCGCTCGAACAGCAGGTCGTAGCGGATCGGGTCGAGGTCGGTGATGAGCAGCGAGTACGCCACCAGCGAACCGGCGCCGGAACCGCGTCCCGGACCGACCGGCACGCCGTTCTTCTTCGCCCACTGGATGAAGTCGGCAACGATCAGGAAGTAGCCGGGGAAGCCCATCTGCTGGATGGTCTTGATCTCGAATTCCAGCCGCTCGGCGTACCGCGACGACTGACCTTCTCGCG
>JACZJD010000724.1 GCA_014860725.1 Aquamicrobium sp. | reverse complement strand
AGCTGTCGCGGCTGTGGCTGGAGGCGCTCGGCGCGCCGCACGACGTGTCCGTGGTGCCGGGCAACCACGACGCCTATGTGCGCGGCGCGCTCGCCAAGGCGTGCAAGGCGTGGGGCGCCTTCATGTCGGGAGACGGCGCCGGGCCGCCGCTGCCGGCGGCGTTTCCCTATATGCGGGTGCGCGGGCCGGTGGCGCTGATCGGCGAATCCTCGGCGCGCGCGACCGTGCCCTTCATGGCGAGCGGCTTCTTCGGCGAGCGGCAGGCCGCGCGGCTCGGCCACATGCTCGACGACGCGCGCGAAAAGGGCCTGTGCCGCGTGGTGATGATCCATCACCCGCCGGTCCGCGGCGCGGCCGCCGCCCACAAGCGCCTCCTCGGCATCGGCCGCTTCCAGACGGTGATGCACCGCCACGGCGCCGAGCTCGTCCTGCACGGGCACACCCATCTGCCGACCACCTACAGGATCGGCGGGCGCGACGGCGAGGTGCCGGTGGTCGGCGTCGCCGCCGCCGGCCAGACGCCGCGGGGCAAGCGGCCCCCGGGCCAATACAACCTGTTCGAGATCGACGGGAAGCCCGGCGCATGGCGCATCCGGCTGACCCGCCGCGGCATCTCCGACATCAACCCCGAGGTCCACGACATCGCGGCCGAGACGTTGGCAGGATAGTCGTTCTAGAAGCTGAGGCCGAGGCCGGCCAGCCAGCCGCTCGCGATGAGCAGCACCGCGCCCACGCCCACCAGCCCGCCGATCAGCACCGCCAGCAGCCCGCGCAGCAGGGTGCGCGCGAGCGACGGGGCCTTGCCTTCGGTGCGTGTCTCCGGGGCCGGCGTTGTTCCCCGCTCCAGCGCGAAGGTCTCGCCCTCGATCGCCCGCCGGCGCTCGATCATGCGCTCGGCGATGTAGCGGGTGACCTGATCGGCCACAGGCTTCATGTCGGCCGATTCGGCAAGCACAACACGGCCGAGCCGCGTGTCGCGCAGGAAGCGATAGGTGCGGCGGTCGCGCGCCATGGTGACGTGCGCGACGGCGTCGATCCACAGCCGCGGCTGCGTGCCGGAGGAGATGACGAGGTCGAACCAGTCGTCGTCCTGCGGCACCTCGGCGAAGACCGGCTTCAGCTCGTCGGCCAGCATCTCCAGCCGCGTGAACTGCGCCTCGCGGATGTCGACCACGACGTCGTCGCGGTCGGCGATCGCGTTCTTCACCTCGCGCAGCGTCGCGGCAAGGCGGCCCTCGCCCGTCTCGCTCCGGTTTTCGACAGGTTCGCTCATCGCATCGCCGCCTCTGGCTTCATGGTTAAGCCATTCTTAACATGGGCAGCGGGCAAAATCACGACCCCGGCCGCGCGTCACGCCTTTATCCCGCGATCAGCACTGTCCGGCCCGCCTGACCGTCTGGCGGATCGCCCGGATCACGGTCCTGCGCGCCTCCTCGAGCAGCATGTGGCCCGCTCCCGGCACGCGCACCAGGGCGAAATGCGCGGGCAGGTCCCGCGACTGGCTATAGGGCAGCACCGGGTCCTCGGTGCCCCAGACCACCGTCGTCGGCATTTTGAGCGCGGCCAGCGCGTCGCGCGGGATCTCGCCCTGGCGATCGTCGGCCGAGATTCTGGCGGCGATCTCGGCAAGCTTCGCCGCCTGGCCCGGCAGGGAGCGCATCGCCGCGGCGACCGCCACGTTCTTCGTCGGCATCTCGAAGCCGGGCGCACCCATGTCGTTCAGGCCGGCGCGCAACGCGGCGGCATCCGGCGCATCGGCAATCGCGCTCAGCCGCCGCCCGCTGATCTCCGGACCGAAGCCGCCCGGCGCGATGAGCGTCAGCGACGCGACCTTGTCAGGGTCGCGCATCGCCATCAGCGCGGCGACCGCACCACCCATCGAGAAGCCTGCGACATGCGCTTTGCCGACGCCGCGGCCGTCGAGATCGGCGAGGATCGCCTTTGCCATACCCGACGCCGAGCCAGCGGCCGGATGGTGGAGCGACCTGCCATGGCCCGGCAGGTCGTAGGCGAGCGCGAACCCGTCACGCGCGAGGTCAGGCTGGATGTCGTTCCAGTCCATGTTGGAGCCGCCGAACCCGTGCAGCAGCACGATCGTGCGCGGAGCCGCCCCCTTCGGGCGGGCGTAGAGCCCGTCCGTCATGTCCTGGCGTCGAGCACGCGGTTCGCCGCCGACACCACCGCCTCGAGCGAGGCGGCGACGATGTTGGTGTTGATGCCGACGCCGAACAGCCGCCCGCCCGGATGCTCGACCTCCATGTAGGAGACGGCTGCCGCGTTGGAGCCGCGCTGCAGCGAATGCTCGGAATAGTCGAGCACGGACAGCTCGATGCCGAGATGCCGCGACAGCGCATCGACGAAGCCGTCCACCGGGCCGGTTCCGGTGCCGGTGATCGTCACTTCCCTGCCGTTGTCGACGATGACCGCCTCCACGATGCGCCGGCCCTTCTGCGCGGTGTCCGGATAGGTGTGGTGATCGACGAACTTCAGCCGCGCGCCGGGCTGCTCGACATAGACCTCCTGGAAGCGCTCGTGGATGCGCTTGGCCGGCACTTCCTTACCTTCGGCGTCGGTGATGTGCTGGATGTCCTGGCTGAACTCGACCTGCAGGTTGCGCGGCAGGTTGAGGCCGTAATCCGCCTGCAGCACATAGGCGATGCCGCCCTTGCCCGACTGCGAGTTGATGCGGATGATCGCCTCGTAGCTGCGGCCGACGTCCTGCGGGTCGATCGGCAGGTAGGGCACCTCCCACAGCGCCTTGTTGGCCGTCTTGATCGCCTTCATGCCTTTGTTGATGGCATCCTGATGCGAGCCCGAGAACGCCGTGTAGACCAGCTCCCCGACATAGGGGTGCCGCTCGGGGATCTTCATCTGGTTGGAATACTCGTAGACGTCCTTCATCCGGTTGATGTCGGAGCAGTCGAGCTCGGGGTCCAGCCCTTGCGTATACATGTTGAGCGCCAGCGTCACGACGTCGACATTGCCGGTGCGCTCGCCGTTGCCGAACAGCGTACCCTCGACGCGGTCGGCGCCGGCCATCAGGCCCAGCTCCGTCGCCGCGATGCCGGTGCCGCGGTCGTTGTGCGGGTGCAGCGACACGATCAGGCTTTCGCGGTTGTCGAGGTTGCGGCACATCCACTCGATCTGGTCGGCATAGATGTTGGGCGTCGCCATCTCGACCGTCGAGGGCAGGTTGATGATGAGCTTGTTGTCGGGCGTCGGCTTCACGATCTCGGTGACCGCGTTGCAGATTTCCAGCGCCACCTCCAGCTCGGTGCCGGTGAAGCTCTCCGGCGAATACTCGAAGCGATAGCCGGGGTGTCCCGGCTCCCTGGCGGCCTTGGCCGCCATGTCCATGATCATTTTGGCGGCGTCGGTGGCGATCTGCTTGATGCCGGCCACGTCCTTGGCGAAGACGACGCGGCGCTGCAATTCGCTGGTCGAGTTGTAGAAATGGATGATCGGCGTCTTCGCCCCCTCCAGCGCCTCGAAGGTGCGGGTGATCAGCTCCGGCCGGCACTGGACCAGCACCTGCAGATCGACGTCGTCGGGCACGTTGCCTTCCTCGACGCACCAGCGCGCGAAGTCGAAATCGGTCTGCGAGGCGGAGGGAAAGCCGATCTCGATCTCCTTGAAGCCCATGTCGACGAGGAGCTGGAACATGCGCGCCTTGCGGTCGTGGCCCATCGGGTCGATCAGCGCCTGGTTGCCGTCGCGCAGGTCGACGGAACACCAGATCGGCGCCTTCTCGATGCGCTTCGACGGCCAGGTCCGGTCCTTGAGGTCGATCAGCGGATAGGGCTGGTACTTGCGGGCCGCGTCCGGCATGCCCCGGTGGGCGCTCATGGGGCGGGATGCGGCTTCGATGCGGGTCTGTTCGTTCATGGTCTTCTCTCCGGCGCTCGCCGCGGGGTCAATGCCACGGCGCGGGGCGCGCTTCCATCATTTTTTCGGTCTGGTCGGGCAAGGAGCAGGTGCGCCGGCGTCGGCATATCGACCGCCGGGTGCTCCTTCAACGAGCC
>JACZJD010000723.1 GCA_014860725.1 Aquamicrobium sp. | reverse complement strand
CAGGCCGACATGCAGCCGAGAAGGTCGATCTCGGCGAAGAACTCCAGATAGTCGCCGGGCCGCACCGGGCTCGCCTTCATGAAATACTGCCCGGTGTCGCGGGTGAAGCCGGTGCACATGAAGACGTTGAGCACGTCGTGGATGTAGGTCTCGGCCTCGGCGAGCGGCTTGCCGGTCCGGCGGGCGAAGGCGCGGGTCAGGTTCGAGTGGCAGCAGTGGTGATACTGGCTGCCATGGCTGAGCAGGTTGTGGGTGTAGGGATCGCAGCGCGTGCCGATGACGTCGTGGACGGCGCCGCCGAATTCGTCGAAGCCGTACCAGTCGAGCGTGTCGTGGGTGATGGTGGCGATCGGCCGCATGGAAGGGAAGTTCGAGAACAGCTGGTCGCCGAGGCCGACATGGGTGCCGTTCAGCGCCCGGGTCTTGCCGGTGTAGAGGCGTTCGCCGAGATCGTTGGCGTTGAACAGGTTGAGGTCACCGACCTGCGGCCCCTCGCTGCACAGGATGCGGAAGAAATGCCCGGCCGGCACCGACCAGCACGCCGCGTCGCGCGGCGGAACGACGACCCGCTCCACCAGCTCGAGCCCGTCCCGCACCGCGCGATAGGCGGCGAGGTCCGGCCGCGGCAGGGTCTCGACCGGATAGCAGATCACCGGCCGGACCGCCTTGCGGGCGGCCGCGTCCGCGGGAGGCTGGGTGAGGGGCTGGGGCTTCATCGGCGTTCTCCGTGCCGGCGGCCGGCAAGGCAACCGCCGGGTTCGACAGGCTGTTCCATCCTGCCTTCGTGATCGGGCCGGCGCGGAAAATCAATCCCCGGGCGGCACGGGCCCGTATCGCCCATGAAAAAAGGCTGCGCCGGCAAGGCGCAGCCCTTTTCCTTGTTGCGGACAGGCCGCCTCAGTTCCAGTCGCGGATGTCGACGAAGTGGCCGGCGATGGCGGCCGCCGCGGCCATGGCCGGGGAGACGAGATGGGTGCGGCCCTTGAAGCCCTGCCGGCCCTCGAAGTTGCGGTTGGAGGTCGAGGCGCAGCGCTCGTAGGGGCTGAGGCGGTCGTCGTTCATGGCGAGGCACATCGAGCAGCCCGGCTCGCGCCAGTCGAAGCCGGCCTCGATGAAGATGCGGTCCAGCCCCTCGGCCTCGGCCTGCGCCTTCACCAGACCCGAACCCGGCACCACCATGGCGTTGACGGTCGGCGCGACCTTCCTGCCTTCGATCACCCTGGCGGCGGCGCGCAGGTCCTCGATGCGGCCGTTGGTGCACGAGCCGATGAAGACGCGGTCGACCGCGATGTCGGTCATCCTGGTGCCGGGGGTCAGGCCCATATAGTCCAGCGCGCGCTTCTTGGAGTTGCGCTTGTTCTCGTCCTCGATCTCGTCCGGGTCCGGCACGACGCCGGTGACGGCGGCGACGTCCTCGGGCGAGGAGCCCCAGGTGACGATGGGCGGCAGCTTGGCGGCGTCGAGCACCACGACCTTGTCGAAATGCGCACCCTCGTCGGAGCGCAGCGTCTTCCAGTATTCGACCGCGCGGTCCCACGCCTCGCCCCTCGGCGCGCGGGGCTTGTCCCTGACATAGGCGAAGGTCGTCTCGTCCGGCGCGATCAGGCCGGCGCGCGCGCCGCCTTCGATCGACATGTTGCAGATCGTCATGCGGCCTTCCATCGACAGCGAGCGGATCGCCTCGCCGGCATATTCGATGACGTAGCCGGTGCCGCCGGCGGTGCCGATCTCGCCGATGATGGCGAGGATGATGTCCTTGGCGGTGACGCCCTCGGGAAGCTGGCCGTCGACGCGCACCAGCATGTTCCTGGCCTTCTTCTGGATCAGCGTCTGGGTGGCGAGCACGTGCTCGACCTCCGAGGTGCCGATGCCGTGGGCGAGCGCGCCGAAGGCGCCATGGGTCGAGGTGTGGCTGTCGCCGCACACGATGGTCATGCCGGGCAGCGTGAAGCCCTGCTCGGGGCCGACGATGTGGACGATGCCCTGCCGGCGGTCGACCTCGTTGTAATATTCGATGCCGAAGTCGGCGGCGTTCTTCGCCAGCGCCTCGACCTGGATGCGGCTTTCCTCGTTCTTGATGCCGAAGCGACGGTCGGGCGAGGTCGGCACGTTGTGATCGACCACGGCCAGCGTCTTCTCCGGCTGGCGGACCTTGCGGCCGGCCATGCGCAGGCCCTCGAAGGCCTGCGGGCTCGTCACCTCATGCACGAGGTGGCGGTCGATATAGAGCAGGCAGGTGCCGTCCTCCTGCCGGTCGACGACGTGGTCGTCGAAAATCTTGTCGTAGAGGGTGCGCGGTGCGGTCATTTTGCGTCGATCCGTCGATATGGAAG
>JACZJD010000722.1 GCA_014860725.1 Aquamicrobium sp. | reverse complement strand
GGTACGACGTCTTCTCCTGGTAGCTCGCTCGGCGCGCAGCGCGCCGAGGGTGAGAGGCCGCTGGCCTCGCCGGCGGTGCGGCTGCGCGCGCGGGAGGCGGGCATCGACCTTCGCCAGGTTCGCGGTGCGGGTCCGGCCGGTCGCATCACGCACGAGGATCTCGACGCCTTCGTTGCCCGCGGGCCGCAGCCGGCCGTCGCTGCGACAGGCCTGGCGCGCAAGGACGGCGTCGAGGAGGTCCGCGTCGTCGGCCTGCGCCGCAAGATCGCCGAGAAGATGGCGCTGGCCACCTCGCGCATCCCGCACATTACCTATGTCGAGGAGGTCGACGTCACCGCGGTCGAGGAGCTTCGCGCCAAACTGAACGGCGAAAAACGTGCCGACCGGGCGAAATTGACCCTGTTGCCTTTCCTCATGCGCGCCATCGTCAAGGCGGTCGGCGAGCAGCCGGCGCTCAACGCCACCTTCGACGACGAGGCCGGCATCGTGCGCCGTCACGCCGCCGTCCATGTCGGCATTGCCGCGCAGACGCCGGCGGGCCTGATGGTGCCGGTGGTCCGTCACGCCGAGGCGCGCGACATCTGGGACTGCGCGGCGGAGGCGGCACGGCTGGCGCAGGCCGCCCGCGACGGAACCGCGACGCGCGAGGAGCTGTCCGGCTCGACGATCACGATCACCTCGCTCGGCGCGCTCGGCGGCATCGCCACGACGCCGCTGATCAACCATCCGGAGGTCGCCGTCGTCGGCGTCAACAAGATGGCAGTGCGGCCGATGTGGGACGGCAGCCAGTTCGTGCCGCGCAAAATGATGAACCTTTCCTCGTCCTTCGACCACCGCGTCATCGACGGCTGGGACGCAGCGGTCTTCGTGCAGCGCCTGAAGACGCTGATCGAGACGCCGGCGCTGATCTTCGTGGAGGGGTGAGATGAAGGACATCTCCTGCAAGCTCCTGGTCATCGGTGCGGGGCCCGGCGGATATGTCTGCGTCATCCGCGCCGGCCAGCTCGGCATCGACACGGTCATCGTCGAGAAGGCGCGGCCGGGCGGCACCTGCCTCAATGTCGGCTGCATCCCGTCGAAGGCGCTGATCCACGCGGCGGACGAGTTCCACAGGCTCACGGCGATGGCGGCCGGAACCGATCCGCTCGGTATCTCGCTGGCTTCGCCTTCGATCGACCTCGCAAGGACCATGGCGTGGAAGGATCGCATCGTCGGCCGCCTCAACACTGGCGTCGCCGGCCTGCTGAAGAAGGCGAAGGTCAAGTCGGTCGAGGGCCACGCGCGTTTCCGCGACGGCAAGACCGTCGTGGTCGAGACCGAGACCGGCGAGCAGGTGATCCGCGCCGAGACGATCGTCATCGCCACGGGCTCCGCGCCCGTCGAACTGCCCGGCCTGCCGTTCGGCGGGGACGTGATCTCTTCGACCGGGGCGCTGGCGCTGCAGAAGGTGCCGGCGAGCCTCGCCGTGGTCGGCGGCGGCTATATCGGGCTGGAGCTCGGCACGGCCTTCGCCAAGCTCGGCGCGAGCGTGACGGTGCTGGAATCGATGCCGCGCATCCTGCCGCTCTACGATGCCGAGCTGACCCGTCCCGTCGCCCGGCGGCTCGAAAGCCTCGGCGTCGCCGTGATGACCGGCGCCAGGGCGAAGGGCCTGGCGAAGGAAGGCGGCGCGCTTCTCGTCGAGGCCGGTGGAGGAGGCGAGATCCGCGTCGCGGCGGAAAAGGTGCTCGTCACGGTCGGCCGCAAGCCGGTGACGACAGGCTGGGGCCTCGAGGAGATCGACCTCGACATGGACGGCCGCTTCATCCGCGTCGACGACCAGTGCCGCACCTCGATGCGCGGCGTCTATGCCATCGGCGACGTCACCGGCGAGCCGATGCTGGCGCACCGGGCGATCTCACAGGGCGAGATGGTCGCCGAGATCGTCGCGGGCCACCGCAGGAGTTGGGACAGGCGCGCTATCCCCGCGGTCTGCTTCACGGATCCGGAGGTGGTCTCGGTCGGGCTGTCGCCGGAAGAGGCGCGCAAGGCCGGTTCCGAGGTGAAGGTCGGACAGTTTCCCTTCTCGGCGAGCGGCCGCGCCATGACGCTGCAGGCCGAGGACGGCTTCGTCCGCATCGTGGCGCGCGCCGACAACCACGTCGTGCTGGGCATCCAGGCGGTCGGCGGCGGCGTCGCCGAACTGGCGGCTGCCTTCGCGCTGTCGATCGAGATGGGCGCCCGGCTGGAGGACGTCGCCGGCACGATGGCCGCGCACCCGACTCTCGGCGAAGCCTTCCAGGAATCGGCGCTGAAGGCGCTCGGCCACGCCCTGCATATC
>JACZJD010000721.1 GCA_014860725.1 Aquamicrobium sp. | reverse complement strand
GCACGTGATGGGCAGGCAGGACCTTGCCGGCGATCCGCGCTTCGCCACGCAGGCGGCCCGGCATTCCGCGCGCGAGGCGCTCGATGGGATCGTCGCGGAATGGTGCGCGGCGCGCAACGCCGAAGAGGCCGCGGAAGCGCTCCAGCGGGCCGGCGTCGCGGCGCATGTGTCGTGGAGTGCGGCCGACATCGTCGGCGATGTGCATCTGCGCGCGCGCGGCGCCATCGTCGACGTCGTGGAGGGTGACGGCCGCCGGCGCGCGGCGGTCGGTGCGCCGGCCCGCTTCTCGAAATCCGACAACCCCGCCATCGAGCGGGGCACGCCGGGCCTCGGCGAGCACGAGGACTATGTCTATGGCGAGCTGCTGGGCATCGGCCGCAGGGAATACGGCGCGCTCGTCGCCGAGCAGGTGATCTACTGAAGCAGGGAATGTGCCGCATGTCGTCCGAGACCGAAACTGCCCCGCCGGAACGGGACCATTCCGACGCCATCGGCCGCACCGAGCGCAGGACCGCGCTGATCGCGGCGGATCGGGTGGAGGCGCTGGCCGCCACGCTCGATCTCGATGCCGTGCCGGGCGGAGGAGGGGCGCTTCCGCCCGGCTGGCATTGGCTGTTCTTCAACCCGTTCGTGCGCCGCAGCGAGGTGGGGACGGACGGGCACCCGAAGCGCGGCGGCTTCCTGCCGGATGTGGGCCTGCCCCGCCGCATGTGGGCCGGCGGGCGGCTTGCCTACCATGCGCCGCTGCCGGTCGGCGCCGAGGCCGTGCGCGACAGCGAGATCCTCGACGTCTCGGCCAAGTCCGGCCGCGCCGGCCGGCTCGTCTTCGTCACCGTGCGCCACCGCATCGGCCATGACGGCACGCTCTGCATCGAGGAGGAGCAGGACATTGTCTATCGCGAGGCGCAGCAAGCGGGCGCGCCCGCGCCGGCCGCGTCCGCGGCGCCCGAGGGCGCGCGATGGTCTGAGGCCGTCACGCCCGACCCGGTGCTCCTGTTCCGCTATTCCGCGCTCACCTCCAACGGCCATCGCATCCACTACGACGCGCCCTATGCGCGGCAGGAGGAAGGCTATCGCGACCTCGTGGTGCACGGCCCGCTGGTCGCCACCCTGCTTCAGGGGCTGGCGGTGCGCGCCCGGCCCGGGGCGCGGCTTTCCGGCTTCAGCTTCCGCGGCGTCGCGCCGCTGTTCGTGGACCGCGGCTTCCATGTCGAGGCCGCGCCCGAGGGCGATGGCCTCTCCCTCTGGGCGCGCGGGCCGGACGGCGAGCTCGCCATGCGCGCCGACGCCTCCTTCGCGGCGTGAGGAGCAAGCGCGCGTGAACGAGCCCCGCAGCTATCTCTTCGTTCCCGGCAGCCGGCCGGAGCGCTTCGCCAAGGCCGCGGCCTCGGGCGCGCACCGCATCATCGTCGACCTCGAGGACGCCGTCGGCCCCGAAGACAAGGACGCCGCCCGCGCCCATGCCGTGCGCTGGTTCGCGGGAGGCGGCGCCGGCCTCGTGCGCGTCAACGGCGCGGACACGCCATGGTTCGAGGCCGACCTCGCCGCCCTTGCCGGCGTCAGGCAGGCGGCGATCATGGTGCCCAAGGCCGACCCGGAAAGCCTCGCCCAAACGGCGCGCCGCCTGCCGCAGCGGCCGCTGATCGCGCTGGTCGAGACGGTGTCGGCGCTGATCGGCCTGCCGGAGCTTGCCGCCGTGCCCGGCGTGGCGCGGCTGGCCTTCGGCAATCTCGACTTCGGCATGGACGCCCGCATTCCCGGCACCGGCCCGGTTCTCGACCCGGCGCGGTTCCAGCTCGCCATCCATTCGCGGCAGGCCGGCCTGCCGCCGCCGATCGACGGCGTCACCGTGGCGATCCGCGACGAGGCGCCGCTGCGGGACGACATCGCCCGCGCCAGGGCGCTCGGCTTCACCGCCAAGC
>JACZJD010000720.1 GCA_014860725.1 Aquamicrobium sp. | reverse complement strand
GGCGCGCCTCCATCTCCCGGAAGCGGGCGAGGATCTTCTTGGCGGCCTCGTCGGCGAGGCGCTTCTGAAGCTCGCCCAGCTCCTCGGCATGGCGCTTCTGCTCGAGGCGCAGCGCCTCGGCATGTTCGGCGGCGAGGCGTTCCGCAAGCGCCTCCTCGGCCTGCGCGACCGCGCCCGCCACGGCTTCCGCGACGAGGGCGTTGACGTCGACCGGCTCGGCGGCGGGTAGCGGCGGGAAGGCGGGAAGATCAACCTGCGGCAGCGCGAGGCCCGCAGGCGCAGGAAAGGCTTCGGCGGGGCCCGCAGGTCCGCCGCCGAAATCCTTGAGCGCGTTGGCCAGCGACAGGCTCGGCATCAGGCGGCGACCTCATGAACCTCGTCGGGCTTGGCCCACTTGCGCAGGATCATCGCCGTGCGCTCCTCGTTCAGGTCGACCATCTGCGCCAGGCGATCCTGCGGCGCCGGCTTGATCTTGAAGCGGATGTCGTCGGCCATGTGGTCGGGGAACGGCCCGCCGAACGCGCTCATGGCGTCGCCGTCGCCGGAAAGCGGGTCGGGAAGCTGCATGGCGTCGAGCGGGTTCGGCAGCGACAGCTGGATGTCGCCGAAGTTCATGTCGTCGGCGGCCTCGCCCTTGCCGCCGATGGCGGCCACCATGGGCCGCAGGCCGAACCACGTGACGAGGAAGACGACGACGATGAACGCCAGCGCGTTGATCATGGTGCCGGTGTGGCGGCCGGCGGATTCGAGGAAGCCGGGGCCGGCCATCTCGACGCCGCCGAGGCCGTCGATGAACTCGACCGACGAGACGTTGATGACGTCGCCGCGGGCGGTATCGAAGCCGGCGGCCGAGGAGGCCAGCTTCTCGATCTCCGCGATCCGCTCTGCCATCTGCTCCGGCGTCGCGTCGGCGCCCAGCACCGCGGCCAGCCGCTCGCGGTTGACGACGACGGCGATGGACAGGCGCGACACCGAATAGCCGTTCGAGACGGTGGCGATGCGCTTGGTGTTCAGCTCGTAGTTGGTGGTCTCCTCGCGGCGCTCGCGCTGCTCGGACGAGGCCGGGCCTTCGCCGGCGGCGACTTCTTCCTCGGGCAGGTTCTGCTGCACCGTGGTCGGCGGCGCGGCCTGGCGCTGGCTGGCCTGGTCGTTGGCGCGCACCACCTGCACCGAGCGCTCGACGCGGGATTCGGGATCGAAGATCGTCTCCTCGGTCTGCCGCATGTCGGTGTTGACCTCGGCCTTCACGCTGGTGCGGAAGTTCTCGTGGCCGAGATAGGGCGCGAGCGCCCGGCGGATGTTGTCCTCGATCTGGCTTTCCACCGTGCGCTCGATGGTGATGGAGCGGGCGGCGCTGTTGTTGTTGGGGTCGTCGCCGGCGGCGAGCAGCTCGCCCGAGGCGTCGAGAACGGTGACCTTGTCCGGGTCGAGGCGCGGCACGGCGGCGGCGACGAGGTGGCGGATGGCGAGCGCGGCCTTGGCGCCGTCGGTGCCGGCGGCGCGCACCACCACCGAGGCTGTCGGCGCCTGCTCCTCGCGGCGGAACGAGGCGCGCTCGGGCATGACGATGTGCACGCGCGCGGACTTGATGCCGGCGATCGACTGGATGGTGCGGGCGATCTCGCCTTCGAGCGCGCGCACCCGCGTCACCTCCTGCATGAAGGAGGTGAGGCCGAAGGAGCCGACATTGTCGAACAGCTCGTAGCCGGCATTGCTCGAGGTCGGCAGGCCGCGCTCGGCCAGAAGCATGCGCGCCTGGCCCGTGCGCCCGGTCGGCACCATGACGGCGGTGCCGTCGCTCGACACGTCGTAGCGGATGCCGGATTCGGAGAGCACCATACCGATCTGCCCGACGTCGTTGCGGTCGAGGCCGACATAGAGCGTCTCGTAGGCGGGGCGGTTCAACCAGACCGACGCCGTCAGGATGACGGCAATCACGATGGCGGCGGCCCCGCCGAGCATGGCGAGACGTTTGGGGCCGAGGCTGCGGAGATTGTCGAGGACGGACTTGATCTGCTCAGGCAAAGCTTCATGCTCCGGGTATAGCGGCACCCAGAATAGGCTGCGAAGCTTGCGCGAAAATGGCATCGGGCCGCTGCGGCGGGAAGCGGCCCGATGCGGATGCGTCCGCAGCTGCGGCGAAGGCTAGCCCTGGAACAGGAGGAGGATGTTCTGGGCGTTGGAATTGGCTATGGACAACGACTGGATGCCGAGCTGCTGCTGCACCTGAAGCGCCTGCAGCCGCGTGGACTCGCGGTTCATGTCGGCATCGACGAGCTGGCCGACGCCGCGGTCGATCGAGTCCATCAGCTTCGAGGTGTATTCCTTCTGGATGTCGATGCGCCGCTTGATGGCGCCGATCGCGGTCGCGGCCTCGGTCATCTCCGCCAGCGTGATGTCCACCACCGTCAGCATCTGCCGGATCTGGTCGTCGCTGAAGCCGACGACGTCGAGCGTGTCGACGGCGTAGCCGTCGGTCGCGGCCACCGTGCCGGGGGTGGGGTCGGTGGCGCTGTTGTTGCGCTCGCCCGTGGTGCCGAGGCGCAGCCCCTCCAGTATGCCCATCGTCGTGTTGGTGGTCGCGGCCTCGTCGTAGAGCTTGATGGCGTCGACGTCGATGTCGATGGAGCCGAGCAGGATCGCGCCGGTCTGGTCGCGGGTGAAGGCGGAGATGATCTTGTCCTGCGACAGGCCGTCGACATAGAGCCAGTTCACGCCGGAGAAGTTGGCGGTGCGCGCGGTGGAGCGCAGCTGCGACTGGTAGGCGCTGATCTCGGCCTGGATCTTCTCCTTGTTGTCCTCGCTCATGCCGATGGCGGCGAGCACCTTCTGCTTGATCTCGTCGACCAGGGTGAGGGCATTCTCCATCGAGGTGTAGGCGGTGTCGATGCGGCTGGCGCCGAGGCCGAGCGAATCCTGGACGGTGGAGAGGATCTTGTTGTCGGAGCGCATCGTCGTGGCGATCGACCAGTAGGCGGCGTTGTCCTTGGCCTCGCCGACGCGGAAGCCGGTCGAGATGCGCTGCTGCACCACGGCGAGGTTCCGGTTGGTCGCCGCCAGCGCCTGAAGAGCGGTCATCGCGGATGGGTTGGTGTTGATGCTCGACACGAGGAAGCCTCTTCCGATTGACTACCGTAACCAAGGGTTAACCATGACTAGAAGTTTATGGTTAACCGGCGGTTAAGCGGTCGCCGGAGCATCAACGCGAAACGCCGCGCCCCTCGCGGGGCGCGGTGCTCGATGTATCGGTTTTCAGGCTGAAGCTGTTAGCTGCGGAACAGCGACAGGATGTTCTGGGTGTTGGAGTTGGCGATGGACAGGGCCTGGATGCCGAGCTGCTGCTGGACCTGGAGGGCCGACAGACGCGACGATTCCTTGTTCATGTCGGCATCGACGAGCTGGCCGATGCCGCGGTCGATGGCGTCCTGCAGCTTGGAGACGAAGTCCTTTTGCATGTCGACGCGGCTCTTGGCGGCGCCGATGGTGGCGGCAGCGGCAGCCATCGCGGCGAGCGCGGTCTCGACATTGTCGAGATGCGCCTGGATCGCGGCGTTGTCTTCCGTGCCGTCGAGTTCGATCTGCATCACGTCGTCGAGGATGCCGCCGCCGGTGCCGGTCTCGTCGAGGAGCTGCGTGCCGCTGAGGTCGAGCTTGATCGTGTTGACCGTCACGGAGCCGTCGGAAGAGCGGTCGTAAGAGGAAACGATCTCCAGTTCGGTCAGGGTTCCGTCGTGGGCGATGACGTTCGAGCCGGCGTAGTTGGCCGACAGGCCGATGCCGGTGAGCTGGCCCTGGAGCTCCTTGATCTCGGTCTGGATCTTGAGCTTGTCCTCTTCGGAGGCGCTCATGGCCGAGACCAGCTTCTGCTTGATCAGGTCGACCGCGGTGATCGCGGATTCCATTGCCGTGTAGGCGACGTCGAGGCGGCCGGCGCCGAGGCCGAGCGCGTCCTGAACGGCGGAGAACGCCTTGTTGTCCGAACGCATGGTCGTGGCGATCGACCAGTAAGCGGCGTTGTCCTTGGCTTCGTTGACGCGGAAGCCCGTCGAGATGCGGCTCTGGGTGGTGGCGAGGTTCTTGTTGGTGGCGGCGAGGGTCTGCAGCGCCGTCATCGCCGACGCGTTGGTGTTCAGGCTGGACATATGAATACGCCTTGTACTTGTACTTTAACTGACGACATGCCGGCAGGGCCGGCGACACGGCGCGGCTTCATGCCGCCAGAACGAGGGCAACGGGGCCGTTCGTCGTGATCCAATTTATGAACGAGAATGGTTAGCGAATGACCAAGAAGTATGGTTAATGATTGGTATATATGGAAAATCTGCGATTTTCGGCTCGTCCGGAAGAACAGCCGGTCTCTGTTCTTCCCTTGGTCCAGCCAAAGCAAAAGGCCGCGCTCCGAAGAGCGCGGCCTTTCATGAAAGCCCCCCGGTGAGGGCGGCGAGGCCGCCCTCACGTCGCGTTCCTTAGCGGAACAGCGACAGGATGTTCTGGGTGTTGGAGTTGGCGATCGACAGCGCCTGGATGCCGAGCTGCTGCTGGACCTGCAGGGCCGACAGACGCGCCGATTCCTTGTTCATGTCGGCGTCGACCAGCTGGCCGACGCCGCGGTCGATGGCGTCCTGCAGCTTGGAGACGAAGTCCTTCTGCATGTCGACGCGGCTCTTGGCGGCGCCGATGGTCGAGGCGGCAGTGGCCATCTCGGCCAGCGCGGTCTCGATGTTGTCGAGGTGCGCCTGGATCGCGGCGTTGTCTTCCGTGCCGTCGAGCGTGATCTGCATCACCTCGTCGAGGATGCCGCCGGCCGTGCCGGTCTCGTCGAGGAGCTGCGTGCCGCTCAGGTCGAGGTTGATCGTGTTGACCTTCACGGTGCCGTCCGACGCACGGTCGTAGGAGGAGACGACCTCGAGCGTCGTGCTCGTCTGGTCGTTGGCGATCAGGTTCGAACCGGCGTAGTTCGCCGCCAGGCCGATGCTGGTGAGCTGGCCCTGGAGCTCCGCGATCTCGGTCTGGATCTTGAGCTTGTCCTCGGTGGAGGCGCTCATGGCCGAGACCAGCTTCTGCTTGATCTTGTCGACCGCGGTGATCGCGGAGTCGACCGCGGTGTAGGCGACGTCGAGACGGCCGGCACCGAGGCCGAGCGCGTCCTGAACCGACGAGAAAGCCTTGTTGTCCGAACGCATGGTCGTGGCGATCGACCAGTAAGCGGCGTTGTCGGCAGCTTCGGCGACCCGGAAGCCGGTGGCGATGCGGCCCTGCGTCGTGGCCATGTTCTTGTTGGTGGCGGAGAGCGTCTGCAGCGCCGTCATCGCGGACGCGTTGGTGTTCAAGCTGGACATTTTTGTACGCCTTGTAACTCGATACTCGAACAACATGCCGGACTTGCTACCGGCGAAGCGGCGCGGCTTCATGCCCGATCAGCTTGGATTTGCCCCATACCGCCGATCTGCCCCTTGGGACACAGCTATAAGGATCAAAGCCTACAGAACGGCTAAGCGGTATGGTTAATACCGAGAAAAATCATATGGTTAACGATCGGTGTGCGCCCGGCGGCGCGGGATGGCCGGCCATCGGTACGGGCATGCCGGCCTGGCGCCCGGCCTTTGCAAACAAAGGGATAGGCGACGGCAAGGGGGTCGTTCGCGGGAAAGCCGGCGGCCGAAAGACCTCAGGTGAACGAGCGCACCAGCGAGCCGACCAGCAGATTCCAGCCGTCGATCAGCACGAAAAACAGGATCTTGAACGGCAGCGAGACCACCACCGGCGGCAGCATCATCATGCCCATCGACATGGTGATGGTCGCCACGATCAGGTCGATGACGAGGAAGGGCAGCACGATCAGGAAGCCGATCTCGAAGCCGCGCCTGATCTCCGAGATCATGAAGGCCGGGACGAGGATGCGGAAGTCGGCGTTCTCGACCGAGACGTCCGCCTGGCCGCGCTCGCGCGCGAGGTCGGCGAACAGGTCGAAGTCCTTGTCGCGGACATTGGCGACCATGAAGTCGCGGAACGGGTCGGAAATCCGCTCGAACGCCTCGGCCTCGGTGATCTCGCTGTTGACGAGCGGCTGCACGCCCTCGTTCCAGGCGCGGTCGAAGGTCGGCCCCATGACGTAGAAGGTCATGAACAGCGACAGGCTGACGAGAATCAGGTTGGCCGGCGTGGTCGCCAGGCCCAGCCCCGAGCGCAGGATCGAGAACACGATGATGAAGCGCGTGAAGCTCGTCACCATGATGAGGATGCCGGGCGCCAGCGACAGGATCGTCAGCAGGCCGAAGAGCTGGACGATGGTGCCCACCGTCTGGCCCTGCAGCTGGCCGGTGATGTCGCCGAGGTCGATGCCCTGCGCCGCCGCGGGCGCGACCGAGGCCGCCAGCAGCGCCAGGAATGCGGCGAGGGTGGCGCGGATGCGGATCATTCGAACAGCAGGGTGCGGATGAGGACGCCCTTGACCTTGCCTTCGCTGCGGATGGCGGCGCGCTCCTCGATGTCGGATTTCAGATGCTGGAAGCCGCTCGGCCCGTCGATCTGGTGGAACTTGACCGTGCGCAGATAGGCGAGGACGTCCTGCTGCACGGTCTGGGCGATGACGAGGTCGCCCTTCTCCGCGAAGACGAGCGCCAGCTCGAGCCGCACCCAGGTTTCCGTCGGGCCGGCGAGGTTGGTGGTGATCGGTTCGAGATAGACGACCCCGAGCTTCTCCGCCGCTTCGACGAGCCGGGTCTCGTCGGCCTTGACCACCCGGGCCTCGGCCGGCTTCTCCACCGCCGTGTGCTTGCCGGACAGGTAGAGGCCGGAAATCCAGCCGATGGCGATGGCGATCACCGTCAGGCCGATGAGCACGGCGATCTGAACCATCGTCGAGGGCTGGCTGGGGGGCGGGGCTGTGTCGTCGACGATGGCCATGACTTCTTCCCCGGTCAGAACGGCAGGATGTTGTCGACGATCTGGTGGCCCCAGCCGGGCTGCTGCACCTCGGTCAGCCGGCCGCGGCCGCCATAGGAGATGCGCGCCTCGGCGATGCGCTCGTAGGATACGGTGTTGGCAGCGCCGATGTCGGACGGGCGCACGATGCCGGTGATGGTCAGGACGCGCAGCTCGGCGTTGACGAGAACCTCCTGCGAGCCGGAGATGACGAGGTTGCCGTTGGGCAGCACGTCCGTCACCACTGCGGCGACCGACAGCTTGATGTCCTCCGACCGGACGGTCTCGCCCTTGCCCTTGCTGGCGGTGTCGGAATCGAAGCCGGCGGTCGCATTGCCCGCCGTTCCGAGGCCGAGCCAGGTGAAGTCGGCGCCGAGGCCGATGCCGCGGCTCGACGTGCGCGACCGGTCGGATTCGTTGCGGAAGCGGGCGCGGTCGTTGATCTGGATGTCGACCGTCAGGATGTCGCCGGCCTGGAGCGCGCGCGCATCGGTGAAGAACTTCGACTGGCGGTCGTCCCACAGCGAATATCTCTTCGTCGCCTGCGCCGGCGGGGTGGGATAGCTGTAGACGGTCTTCGGGTCCATGCCGACGCCGTAGCCGACCGGCGACAGCGCCGGCGGCCTGTTGACCTCTTCCATCGGAGGCGTGGCGCAGCCGGCGAGCGCGAGCGCGGCGATGATGATGAGCGGCCTCGCGTTCATGTCGGGTCCTGCCTGCGGGCCGCGCTCGCCATGATGCTCGTGAGCGTGGCGGCCGCCTTGCTGTCCATTTCGTTGAGGATGATGCCCGCCTGCCGCGCCTGAAGCTTCATCAGGATGCCGGCGGCAAGCTCCGCGTTCACCTCCGCCAGCCGCTCGGCGGCGGCGTCGGGGCGCATGCGGGAATAGATGTCGACCAGGTTGCCCTCGGCCTTGGCGAGGAAGTCGTTGCGGCGGGCAAGCCACTCCTCGTATTCGGCACGCTTCTCCTCCAGCGCGGCGATGCGCTGGTCGATGTCCTTCTGCAGGTTCTCGAGTTCGGCCTGCTGCAGGGCATAGCGGCGGTCGCGCGCGGCGTCGGCGATGTTGGAGCAGAAGCGGCGGATGTCGTCGTCGACCTGGCCGATCCGCTCCGTCACGGCGTCGATGGCCTGCGTGGCGGCCGGCGTGCCGCCGAAGACGAGGGCGCCGAGAAGGATGCCAGCACCTGCGGCGAGGGCGGCACGGCGGTTGGCGGCGGCGGTTTCGTGGGTCATCGCGGTCGTCCTATTGCAGCACGAGTTCGGCCTGAAGCGCGCCCGCCGACTTGATGCCCTGCAGGATGGCGATGATGCCGTCCGGCTTGACGCCGAGCCGGTTGAGGCCGGAGACCAGTGTCTCGAGATCGGGACCGTCGAGCATGGCGACCCGGCCGTCGGGCCGGTCGGCCTCGATGGTGGTGAACGGCTCGACGGCGGTCTCGCCGCGCGAGAACGGTTCGGGCTGCACCACCTTGGGCATCTCGGTGATGCGCACGGTCAGCGCGCCGTGGCTGATGGCGACGCGCGAGATGCGCACCTGCTGGCCGATGACGATGGTGCCCGTCCGCTCGTCGACGACGACGCGGGCCGGCGCGTCGGATTCGATGACGATGTTCTCCAGCTCGGCATAGAAGCGGGCGGCGGTGATGTCCTTCGGCCGCTGGATCATCACAGTGCGGGCGTCCTGCTCCTGCGCGACGCGGCGGCCGAAGCGGTGGCTGGCATAGTCGTTGATCGCGTCGGCGATGCGTACGGCGGTCGAGAAGTCGGGGTTGCGGAGCTGGAGCGTCATCATGGTGTCGGCGCTGAAGGTGGCCGGCACCTGCCGCTCGACGATGCCGCCGTTCGGCACCCGGCCGCTGGTCGGCACGCCCTGCGTCAGCGTCTCGGCCTGTCCCTGCGCCGAGAAGCCGGCGACGATGACCGAGCCTTGCGCCACCGCGTAGATCTCGCCGTCGGGCGCGCGCAGCGGCGTCATCACCAGCGTGCCGCCGGCAAGCGAGGTGGCATCGCCCATGGACGAGACGTTGACGTCGATCCGCGCGCCGGACTGCACGAAGGGCGGCAGGTTGGCGGTGACGATCACCGCCGCGATGTTCTTGGCCCGCGACTGGCCGCCCCGCGTCGAGACGCCGAGGTTCTCCAGCATGGCCCGCATCGACTGCTCGGTGAAGGGCGAGGAGCGCAGGCTGTCGCCGGTGCCCTGCAGGCCGATCACGAGGCCATAGCCGACGAGCTGGTTGTCGCGCGCGCTCTGGAGGACCGCGACGTCCTTGATGCGCGCCCGGGTGAAGCCGTGGCCGGACAGCCGGTCGTTGCGCCAGACGCCGCCATAGGCCGCGCCGCCGTGAAGCTCCTCGCCC
>JACZJD010000719.1 GCA_014860725.1 Aquamicrobium sp. | reverse complement strand
CACAACATCCACGCCGCAAAGAATGCAAAAGACGCGATACCATCGACAGACCCTCGCCATACTTGCAAGAGTGCATATTTTCCCGTCGTTGGATACCGGTTATTTGCGGCGCTGCTTTCCTTCTTCCGTATTCTCTCCCGGTGGAGAAACGGCCTGATCTGTCGAGCCTCGCCGCAACGCGCCCTCTCGTCGTGCCGCAAGGCGGTTGACAGGAGCGAGGCGGCGCTGAAGAGATAGCGGCGACATTCCACGCCCGCCTGCGCCATGCCCAGACCTTTCGCCGTCATCCTCCTTCTGCTCGCCGTCGCGGCGTCCCTCATCGGCGCGCCTGCCGCGCGGGCGGCCGGGCCGGCCATTCCGGGCTACTGGGACGAGAAGGAGCAGCTTGCGCGGCCCGACCTCTCCGGCTTCCCGCGCGTGCGCTTCCTGACGACGATCGACTTCCCGCCCTTCAACTTCCTCGACGGCAACGGCCGCCTCGCCGGCTTCCATGTCGAGCTGGCGCGGGCGCTGTGCCGCGAGCTCGACATCGTCGCGCGCTGCCAGATCCAGGGCCTGCCCTGGGAGGAGCTGGAGGCGGCCATCGCCTCGGGACAGGGCGAGGCGCTGATCGCCGGCACCGCGGTCACGGCCGAAAGCCGCCAGATCTATGCCTTCTCGCGGCCCTATCTGCGCTTCCCGGCCCGCTTCGCGGTGCCGAAGGCGAGCCCGATGGGCGAGCCGATGCACGTGGCCGTTTCCGGCAAGCGCATCGGCGTGCTCGCCGGCTCGGCGCACGAGGCGATGCTGCGCCGCTATTTTCCCAGGGCGCGCCCGGTCATCTTCACGCGGGCCGACTGGCTGCATGACGGCCTGCGCGACGGCAAGCTCGACGGCATCTTCGGCGACGGCATGCGGCTGTCCTTCTGGCTGGCCGGGTCGGGCTCCGCGGCCTGCTGCCGCTTCGCCGGCGGCCCCTATCTCGCGCCGGAATTCCTCGGAGGCGGGCTCGCCATCGCGGTCAGGCGCGACAACGCGGCCCTCGCGCAGGCGTTCGACCATGCGCTGCGCGAGATCGGCGTGAAGGGCATCTTCGCCGAGCTGTACCTGAAATACTTCCCGGTCAGCTTCTACTGAACCCGCCGGTGGCGGATGCGCGCGGCGCGCTCGATCGCGAGCCCCGTGCTGCGGTCGAGGTCGAACCGCTCGCGCAGCAGCTCGAGCAGGCGGTCCTCCTCCAGCTTGACGTCGAGATCGGCGGCCGCGATGTCGACGGCGAGCGCATAGGCGGTCTCGCGCAGCTCGGGCGATAGCGCCTCCGTGATCAGGTCGAGCACGCCGGCGAGGCCGGCCTCCTCCTGCAGCAGCCGCTGGCAGTCCTGCGCCACGGCCAGCGTGCGCGCCTGCTCGAAGCCCTGGAAGACCGGCAGCGTGCGCACGATGGCGCCGATGCGCGCCAGCTCCTCGTCGCCCATGTCGCGATCGGAGGCGGAAAGGATGACCATCAGATAGACCAGCGCTTCCTGCGGGGTCGGCTTCGACATGGAATGCTCCGTGGGGTGGATTCGTGTTGCGGCCGCAGGTTAGGGGCGCGCACCGCGGCCTGCAACGAAAAAGCCGGCCACAGCCTGGCCGAGATTGACGCACCGCGACGATTGACGCACCGCGGCGGGCCGCCTAGAGGTTTCGCGCGCGCAGACGCCCGCGACACCCTCCCCGCGAACCGCACGGAACGCCAAAGATGACCCAGACGCGACCCGCCTCGCTCACCTTCACGCCGGAACTTCTCGCCGCCGCGCGGGAAAGCAAGGCGTGGCCGTTCGAGGAGGCGCGCAAGATCATCAAACGCTACGAGGGGCGCGACTGGCCGGCCGAGATCCTGTTCGAGAGCGGCTACGGCCCGTCCGGCCTGCCGCATATCGGCACCTTCGGCGAGGTGGCGCGCACGACCATGGTGCGCACCGCCTTCCGCGTGCTGACCGGGGACAAGGTGCCGACGCGACTCCTGTGCTTCTCCGACGACATGGACGGGATGCGCAAGATCCCCGACAACGTGCCGGACCGCGCCTTTCTGGAGCCGTACCTGCACCGGCCGCTGACCTCGGTGCCCGACCCGTTCGGCGGCAGGTACGAGAGCTTCGGCCACCACAACAACGCCATGCTGCGGCGCTTCCTCGACACGTTTGGCTTCGACTACGAGTTCGCCAGCGCCACGGACTACTACACGTCGGGCCGCTTCGATGCCATCCTCAGGCGCGTCGCCGAGCGCTACGACGCCATCATGGCGATCATGCTGCCGACGCTCGGCGAGGAACGCCGGGCGACCTACTCGCCCTTCCTGCCGATCTCGCCGAAGACCGGCCGCGTGCTCTACGTGCCGATGAAGAAGGTCGATGCCGAGGCCGGCACCATCACCTTTGATGACGAGGACGGCGAGGAGATCACGCTGCCCGTCACCGGCGGCAGGGTGAAGTTGCAGTGGAAGCCCGATTTCGGCGCGCGCTGGGCGGCGCTCGGCGTCGATTTCGAGATGTTCGGCAAGGACCACGGCCCCAACATGGGCGTCTACGACCGCATCTGCGAAGCACTCGGCGGACGCCCGCCGGAGCATTTCGTCTATGAGCTGTTCCTCGACGAGAACGGCGAGAAGATCTCGAAGTCGAAGGGCAACGGGCTCACCATCGACGAATGGCTGACCTATGCCCCGACCGAGAGCCTGGCGCTCTACATGTTCCAGAAGCCGCGCACGGCGAAGAAGCTCTATTTCGACGTCATCCCGCGCGCGGTCGACGAATACTACCAGTTCCTCGCCGCCTATCCGCGGCAGGACTGGAAGGAGCGGCTCGGCAATCCGGTCTGGCACATCCATTCCGGCAATCCGCCGGTGGTCGACATGCCGGTGTCGTTCGCGCTGCTCCTGAACCTCGTCAGCGCCTCCAACGCTCACGACAAGGACGTGCTGTGGGGCTTCATCTCGCGCCATGCGCAGGGCGTGTCGCCCGAGACCCATCCCGAGCTCGACCGGCTGGTGGGCTTCGCGATCCGCTACTTCGACGATTTCGTGAAGCCGTCGAAGGTGTTCCGCGCGCCGGACGAGGTCGAGGCCGCGGCCCTTCGCGCGCTGTCGGACAAGCTCGCCACGCTGCCGGCAAGGGCCGACGGCGAGGCGATCCAGAACGCCGCGCTCGACGTGGCGCGCGGGATCGAGCGCTATCAGGACCACACGAAGAAGAGCCCGGAAGGCGGGCCGGGCGTTTCGGTCGCCTTCTTCCAGATGATCTATCAGGTGCTGATCGGACAGGAGCGCGGGCCGCGCTTCGGCTCCTTCGCCGCGCTCTACGGCATCGACAACACCCGCAGCCTGATCGACAAGGCGCTGAAAGGCGAGCTGGCGGCCTGAGGGCGCAAGGTCATCCGGCCGTCTGACGGCTCCGGCGCAGGCGGAGCGGGATGAGTTCAGGTTGGCGCAGGATCAGCGCCGTCATCCCGGCCAAGGCCGCGAAGCGGCCGCAGAGCCGGGACCCATTGGCCGGACCATCGTCGAGCACGGCCCGGTTCTCGTCCTGGTGCATGGCAAGACGGCCGCGCGAACCCGCCACCCGGCCGCGCTGCTCAATGGGTCCCGGCTCTCGCTCCGCTCGGCCGGGATGACGTGGGTGGGGATGCCTGTCCCCTTCCCCCGCCCGGAAAGGGCCCTGCGCCACCGCCGTCATCCCGGCCAAGGCCGCGAAGCGGCCGCAGAGCCGGAACCCATTGGTGCGAACATCGTTGAGCGCGGCCCGGTTCAGGGTGCAACGCGCATCTCCTATGTTCCGTAAACCCACAGCGCGGCCTTGGCCGGGATGACGGTCGCAGCGGTTGATCGGCCCCGCTTCCTCAGCTCGCGTTAGCCGCCCGGCGCGCCCGGTGCGGCAGGGACGGTGTCGAGAATGCCGGTCCCGGTCAGGTCGGTGTCCCTCAGCTCCGGCACGGTGACGGCAGGCGGGAGGGGTGCGGCCGGCGCGGGGCCGTAGAGGCCGCGTCCTGCCTTGCGCGCCGCCTCCGCCTGCGCGGCGTAGCGGTCGTCGGCGG
>JACZJD010000106.1 GCA_014860725.1 Aquamicrobium sp. | reverse complement strand
GCGCGTAACCATGTCCGGCTTGATACCCGATGCCGGCCCGGCTGGCAAGCGCGCAGCCATTCGCATCGTCCCGTCAACTCCCTAGTTCGGCCGCGCCAGCGGCGCGCGGCGCTGCGTCCAGCCGGAAATCCTCTCCATCTGCGCGGCGAGCGACAGCAGCGTCTCCTCGTCGCCCGGGCGGCCGGCCGCCTGCACGCCGAGCGGCAGCCCGGCCGCGGTGACGTGGACCGGCAGCGCGATCGCCGGCTGGCCGGTGACGTTCTGGATCGCCGGCCAGTGGGTGAACCACAGGCTCTTGTCGAGCAGCTGCCCGAAGAAGCTGTCGAACCGCAGCAGGCGCGTCAGGTTGAGCGTGTCGACCAGGTTCTCGACGAAGGCGTCCGCGCCTTTCGGGTCCATCGCGCCGCAGGGAAGCGGCGGATGCGCGATCAGCGGCATCAGCACCGCGTCGAACCGGGCGGTGGCGGAAAGCAGCTGCCGCGAAGCCGCGCCCAGCCGCTCCAGCGCATGGTAGATCTCGCCCGCCGTCAGCACGTCGCCGAAGCGGGCGATCACCCGCGTGGCGCGCTCGAGATCGCCGCGGACGCCGCGGCCGAGGCGCACGGCCTCCTGCCGCGTCAGCCCGGCGACGGAGGAGGCGACGCAGCGCGCGAAATCGGCCATGAAGGCGCGGTCCACCATCGGCAGGTCGATCTCCTCGACGTCGTGGCCGCCTTCCTTCGCCAGCGCCACCGCCGCATCGAGGGCGGCGAGCGTGTCGGCCGAGATGTCCATGCCGAGCGGCGAGCCGCGATAGACGCCGAACTTCAGCTTGCCGGGCTCGCGCGCGGCGGCCGCGGCGAAGCTCTCGCGGGGCGGCCGTGCCGCATAGGGCGCGAGCGGGTCCGGGCCGTGGGTGAGGTCGAGCAGCAGCGCGCTGTCGCGCACGGTCCGGGTGACGGCATGCTCGACGACGAAGCCGTACCAGGATTCGCTCGCGACCGGCGACAGCGGCACCCGCCCGCGCGAGGTCTTGAGCCCGACGAGGCCGGTGCAGGCCGCGGGCACGCGGATCGAGCCGCCGCCGTCGGAGGCGTGCGCCACCGGCACCACGCCTGCCGAAACCAGCGCCGACGCGCCGCCGGAGGAGCCGCCGGTGGTGTGGCCGGTGTTCCACGGGCTGCGGGTGACGCCGAAGCGCGCCGATTCCGTCATCAGGCGCAGGCCGTATTCGGGTGTGGTGCTGGTGGCGACGGGCACGAGCCCGGCGGCGCGGTAGCGCTCGGTAAGGACGGAATCGAAATCCGGCACGGCGGGCGGCACCCGGCTGCCGCCATGCGTCGGCACGCCCCTGACCGCGATGCCGAGATCCTTGATCGCGAAGGGCACGCCGGCGAGCGGCGCGTTGCGGTCGACCTCGGCGGCACGGCGGCGCGCCGCATCGTAGAGCTTCTCCGCCACGGCGTTGATCTCGGGATTGACGGCCTCCAGCCGCGAAATCGCCGCCTCGACCAGCTCGGCCGGCGTCACATCGCCCGTGCACACCCGGACCGCAAGGCCGGTCGCATCCTCCTCCCACAGCAGCGTCTCGACCGACATGCCACCCTCCCCTCCGATATGCGGCGAGGCTAGCCGCGGGCGCGGACGCACGCAAGGCCGCGCCGCCCCGCGACAAGATGCGGCTTGTCCCGGCGCCGCCGCGATGTTTCGCTGGCTCAACAGCCCGAAGGAGGAAACGGCGTGTACGAGCACATTCTCTTGTCGACCGACGGGTCGGACGTGGCGCAGACCGGCGTCGACCATGGCCTGAGGCTCGCCTGCAAGCACGGCAGCAGGGTTACGGTGGTGACGGTGACGGAGCCGCTCGGCGGCCAGTTCGCCTTCGCCTCGGACCTGTGGTCGCCGAGCGACGAGGAGACCGCCGCCTTCGACGAGGCGCAGGCGCAGATCGCCGAGCGCATCCTCGCCCCCGTGCGGGAGAAGGCGGAGGCGCTGGGTCTCGAGGTCGAGACGCTGCACGTGCCGTGGCGGCGCGTCGCCGGCGCGCTGGTCGACACCGCCTGCGACAAGGGCTGCAGCCTGATCGTGATGTCGTCGCACGGCCGCACCGGCATGAACCGCATCATGCTCGGCAGCCAGACGGCCGAGGTGCTGGCGACGTCCGGCGTGCCCGTCCTCGTCGTCCGGTAGGCTCGCCTACAGCAGGCTCCAGAAGAAGCGCGCCGAGACGAAGACGCAGAACAGGCCGAAGGCGATCTCGAGCTGGCGCCGGGTGAGCGCATGCGCCAGCCGCACGCCCCACGGCGTGACGATCAGCGCGATCGGGATGATGAGCGCGACCGCGATCCAGTTGACATAGCCGGTCGAGGCGATGGGCAGCCCGGGCGCGCCCCAGCCGGCCCAGATGTAGCCGAGCGTGCCGGGAATGGCGATCATGACGCCGACGCCCGACGAGGTGGCCACCGCCTGATGCATCGGCCGGCCGTAGAGCGTCATGAAGGTGTTGTTCATGACGCCGCCGCCGATGCCCATCAGCGTCGAGAAATAGCCGATCAGCACGCCGATGACGCCGCGCGCCGGATTGCCGGGGATCTCGGTGCCGATGCGCCAGCTCTCGCGGTTGAACAGAAGCCGGAAGGCGACCAGCAGCGTGATGACGGCGAAGATGATGCGCAGCCCCTCGCTGGAGATCAGGGCCGCCGTCAGCGAGGCGAGCACGACGCCGACGGGGATCGGGACGTAGAAGCTGCGCAGCAGTTCCATGTCCACCGCGCCCCTCGCCTTGTGGCTGGTGAAGGAGCGCAGCGACGTCGGGATGATGATGGCGAGCGAGGAGCCGACCGACAGGTGCATGCGCACCGCTTCCTCGACGCCGAGCAGCCCGAACACCTGGTAGAAGACGGGCACCAGCACCGCGCCGCCGCCGATGCCGAACACGCCCGCCATCAGGCCCGACACCACGCCGGACAGGGCGACGGCAAGCGCGAAGACGGCGATCTCGCCGAGCGGCAGGTCCATTCCGGCCATGAAAGGGTCCCTCGATGCGACTGACGCTGCGTAGACGCCCCGGCGCCGGAAGTAAATCGGGTCAGGCCGCCTCTGCCTGTTCGCCCAGCCGCACATGGGCGAGCGCATCGCGCAGCACCTGCGGGTCCGCACCCGGCTTCACCGCCTCGGTCGAGAGCGCCTGCCGCCAGCGCCGCGCGCCCGGAAGGCCGTGGAACAGCCCGGTCATGTGGCGGGTGACATGGGCGAGCCTGCCGCCCGCCGCGATGTGGCCGGCGGCGTAGTCCATCATCTCCTGAATGACGCCCTGCCAGTCGGGCGCGCGTCCCGGCTCGCCGTAGATGCGGGCGTCGACGTCGGCGAGCAGGCCGGGCTCGTGATAGGCCGCCCGCCCGAGCATGACGCCGTCGACGCCTTCGGCCAGATGCGCCTCGGCCTCGTCGAGCGTGCGCACGCCGCCATTGATGCCGACGAAGCGCTCCGGCAGGCGGCGCTTGAGGCGATAGACGCGGCCGTAGTCGAGCGGCGGAATATCGCGGTTCTCCTTGGGCGACAGCCCCTCGAGCCACGCCTTGCGCGCATGGACCCACAGCGCATCCGCGCCGGCAGCGAACACCGCATCGGCGATGCGGTCGAGCGCTTCCTCCGGGTCCTGCTCGTCGACGCCGATGCGGCATTTCACCGTCACGGGCACCGACACCGCCGCCTTCATCGCGGCCACGCAGTCGGCGACGAGGTCGGGCGTCTTCATCAGGCAGGCGCCGAACGTGCCGGACTGGACGCGGTCCGAGGGGCAGCCGACATTGAGGTTGATCTCGTCATAGCCGAACCCTTCGCCGATCCGCGCCGCCTCCGCGAGCTTCGCCGGATCGGACCCGCCGAGCTGCAGAGCGACCGGGTGCTCGTCCGGGTGAAACCCGAGCAGCCGCGCGCGATCCCCATGGATCGCCGCATCCGCCACCACCATCTCGGTATAAAGCAACGCCCGCCGCGTCAGCCGCCGATGGAAGAAGCGGCAATGCCGGTCGGTCCAGTCCATCATCGGCGCGATGGCAAGTTTTTTATTTATTTCAGTCATTTATTCACTATTCTTAAATCGAGGAAAGCACCCATTTGGCGAGGATGTCCGCGACACTCAACACTCGTTTATACTTAATATAGTAGAACGGCCATCATCCCGCCCGCCGACGCGTGCCGAGCACCGGAGTGTCCATTGCAGGATTTGGCTGACCAGGTGCCAAGACGCCAGCCAAGTCGGCTCGCCATTCGCCGCACCGTGGCGTTTCACGTTAGCCTTGATTATGTTCAGCATGCAATCTGTCAGGTATGGACTCAAGCAGAATGGTCTGGTTGAAGCCGTACAATCAGTCTTCCTGCATGCGGCATCAGGATAAATGCGCCAATACCTCTGCTAACCCGTTCTCGGAGGATTGCATCAATAGCGCGGAATCGAGCGGCCGATGGAACTACGCAAGCTTCGCTATTTCGTCGCCGTCGTCGAATCCGGGAGCATCTCCCGCGCATCGTCCAAGCTCGGGATCGCTCAGCCGACGCTGACACGGCAAATCCAGGCGCTGGAAGAAGACCTGAAGTGCACGCTCTTCTATCGCAACGGCAGGGGGATCGCCCTTACCCGGGCGGGCGAGCGCCTGTACGAGACGCTCGATCCCATGCTGACCGAATTCGACCAGGTCCGGCAGGAAATCCTCGAGGAATCCACCATGCCGAGCGGGACGGTCCGCTTCGGCATCCCGCCATCCATCGGAAGCACGATCGTGGCACCGCTCGCCATACGGTTTCGTCAATGCTGCCCGGACGTGCATCTGCACGTTGTCGAGGCCTTCAGCGGCACCTTGCTCGAATGGATCGAGCAGGGGTCCATCGACCTTGGCATACTTTACGATGCACGCCGATCGAGGAGCATGCACGTCCAGACGGCACTGGACGAGAATCTGTATCTGATCGACCGGCCGGGCAAAGGCATTGCCGACCAGCCGGCATCCCTCGATGACATCCGCCTCGACGCGCTCGTGCTTCCCGGCACCGGGCACGGCCTGCGCCGGGTCATCGACGCGATGTTCCAGCACACGGGAAGCAGGATCGAGCCGAAACTCGAGATCGATTCGGTTCCGGCGCTCAAGCAGCTGGTCGAACTGAGCGGCGCCCAGACCATCCTCCCGTTCGGCGGCGTATACCGGGAGGTCCAGGAGGGCCGCCTGATCGCCAGACGGCTCGATATCGCGGATGTCCGGGCACGGCTGGTGCTGGCAACCGCGCTCCACCGCCCGGTCACCAAGGCAACGCGGATGCTCATCGAGATCGTCCAGGAAGAGATCGCCCGCTGCGTCGAGAAGGGAATCCTGAGAGGAAAGGCCGGCGGCGCACTCGCGCCGTAAAGGCCGACCAGCCTGTCCCTCCTATCCGCGGGCGCTCAATGGTCCGGTGGCCAGATGCGGATGCCGGCATGGCTGAACGGCACCTTCTTGGAGATGTTGAGGCGGATCAGGATCGGCGTGATCGCCTCGACGCTGCGCGCGCTGGAAGCCGGCCCCGCATCGTAGCTCCTCACGCCCAGCCTCTCGATCAACGACTGGACTTCTTCTTTCGCAGCGGGATCGTCGCCGCAAACAAGAATGTCGCAGTTGATCGCGTGATCGAGGTTGCCGAGAACGTGAGCCGAGACGTTGTGGAGCGCACCGACCACCGGAATGTCGCCCCCAAGCAGGCGCTGGGCGGCTTCCGTCGCCGAGCCGTCTGCCGGCGGGGCATAGGCGCGGGGATTCCCTTGCGCCAACGGAACCACGATATCGACAAGAATCCGTCCCGAAAGCCGCGAACGGACGGCTTCCAGCGTCTCGTCGTGCGCGGCATAGGGAACCGCCAGCATGACGATCCGTTCGGCGGCTTCGACGGCAGCGGGATTGTCCCTGCCCTCGATGACGGCATGACCGCCCGCGCCCGCCCCGGACAGCTTCGCATTCAGCGTCGCCGCGATTTCGGCGGCACGCGCGCCATCCCGTGAGCCCAGGACCACGCCAACGCCGGCACGCGCGAAGCGGAGCGCGAGCCCCTGCCCTTGCGGGCCTGTTCCTCCGAGTATGGCGATCTTCATAGAAACAACTCCTGCGATCTGAGCCTTAGGATGTCTTTGGCCGACGTTTCCGGATGGTCATTCCACCTCAGCCCCCGGATGACGACGGCTGGCGTCTGTGCGTCCTTTTGCATGAGGATGCCTGCGGCCGCGGCGAGTTCGTCGGCGAGGGCCGGCATGGTTGCCTTGAGGGTCCGGCCCGAAGCGTCCGTGCGGCCAGTCCAGTCGACGATGGCGGGGACGCCGGCGAGGCCGATGGCGATGTTGACGAGGCCCTGCCGCCACGGCCGGCCGAAAGTGTCGGTGACGACGACGCCGATGGGGTGGCATCGGCTTCTGCGTTCGAGCGTGTCGCGAATGCGGCGGGCGCTGCGGTCGGCGTCCTCGGGCAGAAGCAGCAGCATGCCCTCCTTGCCCCGGCCGAGATTGGATTCGTCGATGCCGGCATTGGCGCAGATCCAGCCGTTGCGATGGCGGGTGATGAGGAGGCCGTCGGAGCCGGCGGGCGCGGCGCGCAGCACCGTCTCCGATTCCGACAGGATCGCCTCGACCTTGCGCGGGTCCTTGCCGATGCGGGCGGCGATCTCCAGCGCCTGCGGCGAGGGCACGAAATCGTCGAGGGGCCGCATGCGGTCCTCGGCCTTGGACACCACCTTCTGGGCGACGACCACGATGTCGCCGCCCTGGAGCGCCCGGCCGGCGCATGCCAATGCGTCACCGATCAGCGCGCCGAGATCGTCGCCGGCCATGACCTCGGGAATGCCGGGGATGGCGAAGGCGTGAAGGTCGGCCGCAACTGCACCGCGGATCAGAAGATCAGGCCGCGCGCGCAGATCGTCCGGCGTGTCCATGTCGCGCGACAGGAACGGCAGGTCGAGCCGC
>JACZJD010000718.1 GCA_014860725.1 Aquamicrobium sp. | reverse complement strand
CATGCGGTCGCCTTCACCGGCTCCGTGGCGGCAGCGAAGTCGGTGGCCATGGCGGCCGCTGCCCAGCTGAAACCCGCCGTCATCGAGGCGGGCGGCAGCGACCCGATGATCATCACCGCCAACGCGCCGATCGACGTCGCTGCGGCCGGGGCGGCAACCGCCGCCTTCCACCTGACCGGGCAGATCTGCACCTCGGCGGAGCGCTTCTTCGTCGTCGACGCAATCCACGACCGCTTCGTCGAGGCCTTCGCCCGCGAGACGGCGCGGCTGCGCCTCGGCAACGGGCTGGAGCGTAGCGAGATCGGGCCGCTGGTCAGCGAGGCGGCGCGCGCCAAAGTCATGCGCCTGGTCGGAGACGCCGTCGGCAAGGGCGCCAGCGTCGTGATCGGCGGGCGTGTCCCGCCGGCGCTTGAGAAGGGCTGGTTCTACGAGCCGACCATCCTGACCGGATGCACCACCGACATGGCGATCCTGCACGAGGAATGCTTCGGTCCGGTCGCCTCGATCGTGCGCGTCGCCGATCTCGACGAGGCGCTGAGGCTGGCCAACGACAGCCCGTTCGGTCTCGGCGCCTCGATCTTCACCACCAGCCTGGAAGAGGCGATGGAGGCGGCCGACCGGCTCGAGGCGGGCATGGTCTGGGTCAACAACCCGCTGATCGACAACGACGCTTTGCCCTTCGGCGGCTGGAAGGCCTCGGGGCTCGGACACGAGCTCGGCCGCCAGGGCCTCGACGCCTTCCGCCGCTCGAAGATGGTGATCATCGACCACAAGCCGGTGCGCCAGGGGTGGTGGTATCCCTATCCCGACGAGTGGTTCCGCGATGCCGGCGGGCGCAAACATTCCTGACAATCCGAGACTGGAGAAGACCATGAAGATCAGCGTGCTGGGCGGCGCGGGCATGATGGGACAGGGGATCGTCCGCGACCTCGTCTCCGACCGGGCCATCGTCGCGATCGACGAGGTGAGGATCTGCGACAACCACCGGCCGCGCATGGAGGCGCTGCGCGACGAGCTCGGCGACCCGCGCATCGTGCTCGTCGACCTCGACGTCTCCGATGCCGGGCAGATCGCGGCGGCGCTCGCCGGGGCCCACATGTGCATCAACTCGGTGCCGACCCTCGCCGGCCACCAGATGCGCATCTTCGAGGCGGCGCTCGACGCCCGCGTGCCCTACATCGACCTCGGCGGCCTCGGCACCTTCACGGTGAAGCAGCTCGAATGGCGCGAGCGCTTCCGCGAGGCCGGCGTCACGGCGGTCATCGGGGTGGGCGCCGATCCCGGCATGTCCAACGTGATCTGCCGCGCCGTCGCCGACCGGCTGGACGAGATCGACAGCATCAACCTCTACTGGGCGGCCGAACTGGTCGGGCCGGAGAACCCGGTGCTGGTGCCGCCCTACAGCGTCTCCACCGTGCTCGCCGAATACGCGCATCCGAGCACGCAGTTCCACGACGGCAGGCACGTCACCTGCGCGCCGCTGACCGGCGTCGAGTTCCTCGACCTGCCCGAGCCGTGGGGGCGCTGCGAGTTCATGTACTCGCCGCATTCCGAGCAGCTGACCGTGCCGCTGGCGGAGGGCATCCGCGAGAAGGGAATCAAGGAGTTCACCTGGAAGCTGCACTTGCCGCACCGCGAGCACGAGGCGTGGGTCGGCCTGGTGAAGGCCGGCTTCGGCGACTTCGCCGACGAGGTGACGCTGCGCAGCGGGACGAAGGTGAAACCGCTCGACGTGCTGGAGGCGCTGATCGCGCGCAACATCGAGCGCAACCGCGACCGCATTCCGGCGCAGGACAGCCACGAGATCCACTTCGCCATCGGCCGCGGCCGCATCGGCGGCAAGGTGGCGACGGTACGCTGCGAGGTAATCGTCACGCCCGACCCGCTCTACGCGCCTTATGTCGACGCCGCGACCTCGATGAACGCCTCGATCGCCGCCCAGCTGATCCTGGCCAAGCCGCAGCGGCCGGGCGTCTTCGCGCCGGAGGAATATTTCGATGTGGCGAACTTGCGCTTCTCCAGCTC
>JACZJD010000717.1 GCA_014860725.1 Aquamicrobium sp. | reverse complement strand
CTCTACGAGCTGCGCATCAACGAGCACACCGGCACCCATATCGACGCGCCGCTGCACTTTTCCGCCGACGGCAAGTCGGTGGCGGAGCTTCCCGTCGAGGATCTGATCGCGCCGCTGGTGGTGGTCGACATCCGCGCCAGGGCGGCGGAGAACGCCGACACGCAGCTCACCCCCGACGACCTCAAGGCCTGGACCGACGCCAACGGCGACCTGCCCGAAGGCGCGGTGGTGGCCTTGAACTCCGGCTGGGACGCCCATGTCGGCACCGACAGGTTCCGCAATGCCGACGGCGAGGGCAAGCTGCACTTCCCCGGCTTCCATATCGAGGCGATCCGGCAGCTCCTCGAAACTTCGGTCAAGGCCATCGCCGTCGACACGCTGTCGCTCGATTTCGGCCAGTCGCCGGATTTCGCCGTCCACAACACCTGGCTGCCGGCCGGACGCTATGGCATCGAGGGCGTCGCCAATCTCGGCGCGCTGCCGGCCACCGGCGCCACCATCGTCGTCGGCGCGCCCAAGGTGCGCGGCGGCACCGGCGGCCCGGCGCGGGTATTCGCCTTCGTGTGAACCCTCGGTGGAAATGGTCGGCGTCCGCGCTGCCCCTCATCCGCCCTTCGGGCAGCTTCTCCCCGTAAACGGGGAGAAGGGGAAGTTCCGGCGTCGCGGCCAGCCTTCCTTTCCCCGTTCACGGGGAGAGGATGCCGGCAGGCAGGTGAGGGGCAGCGCGAACGACCGATCGGGAAGAGCGGCGATCTGCTAACGCAGGGCGACCCGCATCGGCAGGCCGCCCTGCGGCTGGGTGGTCAGCTTCTGCACCGGCCACGGCTTCGTCTCGGGCACCGTGTCGAAGCGGAAGCGCGTCATCAGCACGCCGAGGGCGATCACCGCCTCCTGCATGGCGAAGGCCGCGCCGATGCACACGCGCGGCCCCGCCCCGAATGGCAGATACTGGAAGCGGTCGATGGCCTCGCGATTCTCCGGGTGGAAGCGCTCGGGCAGGAAGGCGTCCGGCTGGCTCCACAGCTTGCGGTGGCGGTGGATGGTCCACGGCATGATCTGGATCTGGGTGCCGGCGGCGATGTCGAGGTCCTGCCAGCGTTCGGGCGCGATCGCCTCGCGGCTGATCGAGGCGGCTGGCGGATAGAGCCGCATCGCCTCCTCGAAGGCCGCGCGGGCGAGCGGCATCCGGCCGAGCCATTCGTAGGGGTCGGGCGTCGTCGCCACGACCTCGTCCACCTCGGCCTCGATCTTCTCGCGCTCCCACGGCGCTTCGGCGAGGCAGTAGAGCGTCCAGCCGAGCGCCCGCGCCGTGGTCTCGTGGCCGGCGCCGATGAAGGTGATGATGTTGTCCTCGATCTCGTCGGCCGAAAGCCCGTCCGGCCCCTCCGCCTTCAGGAGCAGGGTGAGGAAGTCGTTGGGCGAGCCGTCCGGGTCCTTCGCCAGCTTGTCCTTGCGCATGCGCATGGTCTCGGCCACCAGCCCGCGGAAGAAGGCGAGCGCGGAGCGCCCGCGCAGGCGGGTGATGCGCGGCAGCCAGTCGGGCGCGCCGATCAGGTCGAGCGGATCGACGCGGCCCATCGTCTCGAACAGGTGGTCGACCTGATGCGCGAAGGCGCTGGGGTCGCCGGCGATCTCGCCGGAAAACAGCGTCTCGGCGAGAATGTCGTAGGTCAGCATCGTCATGTCGCGGGCGACGTCGGTGACTGCGCCGTCCTCGTAGCGCGCCGCGAACGCCTCGGCGCGGCGCAGCATCGGCCGGGCGAAGCCGGCGATGTGGCGCGGCGTGAACACCGGCGCCATCGCCTTGCGCGAGCGCTTCCATACCGCGCCTTCCGCCGTCAGCAGCCCGTCGCGCAGGATCGGCCGCAGGATCTTCTGGCGCACCCGCGCCATGCGGTAGTTGCCGGCATTGTCGACGAGGATGTGGCGGATCAGCGCCGGGTCGTTGGCGATCAGCAACGGGCCGCCGATGCCGGTCCGGATCGAGATCCACTTCTCGTTGTAGGAGGGCTCGCCCCACAGCTCGAGCGGGTTGCGGTAGACGATGCGCATCAGCTCAAGCGTCGAGGGCGGCCTCTGCCGCGGTTTCGGCGCCGGCGGCACGAAGGGGGCGGGCGTGGCGTCCATTGGGGGCTCCGCTTGGCTTCCTCCCAATCTAGGGGCGCTGGGCCCGGCATTCAAACCGGATGCCGCCGCGGCGTCGACGTCGCCACCCGCCATCCCCACCGGAATGCCGCGGAAACCTTGGAAAATCATGGCCCAGAGCCTATATCTGATGGGTCTTCCGGCGCGTGATTCGGCTTCGCGCGACCCTCCCTTGAACGGCAGAAACGGACCTTCATGAGCGACGAGACCGAGAACGGCAACGGCAGCGAATACGGCGCGGAATCGATCAAGGTTCTCAAGGGCCTGGATGCGGTGCGCAAGCGGCCGGGCATGTATATCGGCGACACCGACGACGGCTCCGGCCTGCACCACATGGTCTACGAGGTAGTGGACAACGCCATCGACGAGGCGCTGGCCGGCCATGCCACCAAGGTGACGGTGACGCTCAACCCCGACGGCTCCTGCACCGTCACCGACAACGGCCGCGGCATCCCGACCGATCTCCACCCCAGCGAGGGTGTGTCGGCGGCCGAGGTCATCATGACCCAGCTCCATGCCGGCGGCAAGTTCGACCAGAACTCCTACAAGGTGTCGGGCGGCCTGCACGGCGTCGGCGTGTCCGTGGTCAATGCGCTCTCCGTCTATCTCAAGCTGAAGATCATGCGCGGCGGCAAGGTCCACGAGATGAGCTTCACCCACGGCGTGCCCGACGCGCCGCTCGCCGTCACCGGCGAATCGGGCGGGCTGACCGGCACGGAGGTGACCTTCCTGCCCTCGTCGCAGACCTTCTCCAGGACCGAGTTCGACTACGCCACGCTCGAGCACCGGCTGCGCGAGCTCGCCTTCCTGAATTCCGGCGTCCGCATCGTTCTGACGGATGCCCGCCATGCCGACGTCAAGGAGCAGGAGCTCGTCTACGAGGGCGGGCTGGAGGAGTTCGTCAAGTATCTCGACCGCGCCAAGAAGCCGCTGATCGCCGCGCCCATCGCCATCAGCGCCCAGCGCGACGGCATCACCGTCGAGGTCGCGATGTGGTGGAACGACAGCTACCACGAAAACGTGCTGTGCTTCACCAACAACATCCCGCAGCGCGACGGCGGCACCCATCTCGCCGGCTTCCGCGGCGCGCTGACCCGGCAGGTGACGGGCTATGCCGAGACCGCCGGCATCTCCAAGAAGGAGAAGGTGACGCTCACCGGCGACGACTGCCGCGAGGGGCTGACGGCGGTGCTCTCGGTCAAGGTGCCGGACCCGAAATTCTCGTCGCAGACCAAGGACAAGCTGGTGTCGTCCGAGGTGCGGCCGGTGGTCGAAAGCCTCGTCAACGAGGCGCTCGGCACCTGGCTCGAGGAGCACCCGGCCGAGGCCAGGGTGCTGGTCGGCAAGGTGGTCGAGGCCGCCGCCGCCCGCGAGGCCGCGCGCAAGGCCCGCGAGCTCACCCGCCGCAAGGGCGCGCTCGACGTCGCCTCGCTGCCGGGCAAGCTCGCCGACTGCCAGGAGCGCGACCCGGCCAAGTCGGAACTGTTCATCGTCGAGGGCGATTCGGCCGGCGGCTCGGCCAAGTCCGGCCGCTCGCGCCAGAACCAGGCGATCCTGCCCCTGCGCGGCAAGATCCTCAACGTCGAGCGCGCGCGCTTCGACCGGATGCTGTCGTCCGACATGATCGGCACGCTGATCACCGCGCTCGGCACCGGCATCGGCAAGGACGAGTTCAACGCCGACAAGCTGCGCTACCACAAGATC
>JACZJD010000716.1 GCA_014860725.1 Aquamicrobium sp. | reverse complement strand
AAGGCCGATTTCGTCGGCCTGCTGTGGGAGATCGTCCACGCCGACGGCGAGCTGCACGAGGTCGAGGACAGCACGGTCTGGCGCATCGCCGAGCTGATCGGCGTGTCGCAGCACGAGCGGGTGATGCAGCGGCGGCGCGTGCGCGAGATGCACGGCCTGCCCGAAGCGGCGTGGGACGACTGAGGCCCTTCCCTTCCGGGGTCAGGCGACCTTGCGCGCCAGCGCGCAGCGCGTCCACAGCGACGACAGCGCCGCGGCCAGCCGGTCGATATCGGCGTCGGTGTGGGCCGGCGTCGGCGTGATGCGCAGCCGCTCGGTCTTCTTCGGCACGGTCGGGTAGTTGATCGGCTGGACGTAGACGCCGTGCTCGTCGAGCAGCAGATCGGATATCCACTTGCACTTGGCGGCGTCGCACACCATCACCGGCACGATGTGGCTGGGGTTGGGCAGGGTCGGGATGCCGATCTCCTCCAGCCGGGCGCGCACCTTCCTCACCCTGTCGCGATGCGCCATGCGCTCGACGTCGCTTTCCTTCAGGTGCCGCACCGAGGCGAGCGCGCCGGCCGCGACATGCGGCGGCAGCGCCGTGGTGAAGATGAAGCCGGAGGCGAAGGAGCGGATGAAGTCCACGAGCGCGGCCGAGCCGGCGATGTAGCCGCCGACCGCGCCGAAGGCCTTGCCGAGCGTGCCCTCGATCAGCGTCACGCGGTGCATCAGGCCCTCGCGCTCGGCGATGCCGCCGCCGCGCGGGCCGTACATGCCGACGGCGTGGACCTCGTCGAGATAGGTCATGGCGCCGTGCTTCTCGGCGACGTCGAGGATGTCGGCGATGGGCGCGATGTCGCCGTCCATCGAATAGACGCTCTCGAAGGCGACGATCTTCGGCCGCTCCGGGCCGAACTCGGAGAGCTGCCGGTCGAGATCGGCCGCGTCGTTGTGGCGGAAGATGCGCCGCTCGGCCTTGGAATGGCGGATGCCCTCGATCATCGAGGCGTGGTTGCCGGCGTCCGAGAAGATGACGCAGCCGGGGATCTGCGCGCCGAGCGTGGACAGCGTCGCCCAGTTGGAGACGTAGCCGGAGGTGAAGAGCAGCGCCGCCTCCTTGCCGTGGAGATCGGCGAGCTCCCGCTCCAGCATGACATGGGCATGGCTGGTGCCGGAGATGTTGCGGGTGCCGCCGGCGCCGGCGCCCCAGCGGTCGAGCGCCTCGTGCATGGCGGCGAGCACCTTGGGGTGCTGGCCCATGCCGAGATAGTCGTTCGAGCACCAGACCGTGATGTCGCCCACATGGGTGCCCCCCGGGCCGTCGGTGTGGCGGCCGGCGAGCGGGAAGGCCCCGGCGCGGCGTTCGAGCTCGGCGAAGACGCGGTAGCGGCCTTCTTCGCGCAGGCCGTTCAACTTCGTGGCGAAGAAGGCTTCGAAGTCCATGTCCAATTCCTGTGCAGGGGCTTGAGTTTCGGCCGGGAGGCGGCGTCGGTCAAGCTGGGGAGTCAAGCAGCGGTCAAACCGGTGTCATCATATCCGCAACCGGCCGGCTGGCAGGGCCGCGACAGGGTGCCGCAGCATTAAACAACTTTTTACTAAAATACCGATAGGCTCCAATTCGTACGAAACCGGACACATCAATGGGGGGTGCCAAGATGTGTGCTAGTCATACCGCTTTCGCTTGTCCATGGGCAAGCGTTCCCTGCCGCCATGGCCGCGTGCCGATGCACGTACGGGAGTTTTCCCTTCCAGCGTAACCGATGAGACTGCCGCGTCCGCGCGGCGGCTGTCGGCAATTCGTTTCATGCTCTCATGTCCGGCGCGGCGACCTCCGCGCCCGGGACACCGCTCAATTCGTCCATTTTTCCGGGAACCGCCATCATGACCACCATCGCAAACGCCGCACAGCCCAATGCCTCGGGAGGAGGCCAGGCTGCCGCGCGGGGTCGTCTGTCGTTCAGCGTTCGCACGAGCCTTCTCGTCATCCTTTCGCTCTTCATCGTCGGGCTGTTCGCCCTCGCCGTCGCCAATCTCTACTCGGCCTGGACCTCGATGAACTCCGCGCAGACCATGCGCAGCAACAACGAGGTCGGCGACATCTTCCTGTCGGCCGCCGGCATCGGGCTGGCGAGGGCGGCGTTGGTCACGCCGCGCTCGCCAGCCCGATGCCGGCGGACGCGCGGGTCACGGCCCAGATCGTCCGGCTGCGCGAGG
>JACZJD010000715.1 GCA_014860725.1 Aquamicrobium sp. | reverse complement strand
AATGCGGTTGATGCCGACGTCGATGACGGTCGCGCCTTCCTTCACCCAGTCGCCGCGGATCATCTCGGGCCGGCCGACCGCGGCGACGAGGATGTCGGCGGTGCGGCAGAGCGCGGGCAGGTCCCTGGTGCGCGAATGCGCGACGGTGACGGTGGCGTTGGCGGCGAGCAGCAGGCTCGCCATCGGCTTGCCGACGATGTTGGAGCGGCCGACGACGACGGCGTTCAGGCCGGAAAGATCGCGTCCGTGCACCCGCTCGATCAGCAGCATCGAGCCCGCGGGCGTGCACGGCACGAAGGCGCTGCCGATCTCGCCGGTGCCGAGCCGGCCGACATTGACGAAGGTAAAGCCGTCGACGTCCTTGTCCGGCGCGATCGCCTGGATGACGGCGCCGGCATCGATATGGCCGGGCAGCGGAAGCTGGACGAGGATGCCGTGGATGGCCGGGTCGGCGTTGAGCTGCCCGACGAGCGCCAGCAGCCCGGCCTCGGACGTCTCCGCCGGCAGCGTGTGCTGCTCGGAATGGAAGCCGCACTCCTTCGCGCGCTTCGACTTCGAGGCGACATAGACCTGGCTCGCGGGGTCCTCGCCGACCAGCACCACGGCGAGGCCGGGGACCGTGCCCGCGCGCGCGGCGAGCGCCGCCGCCTCGCGCTTCACCGTCGCCACCACATCCTCGGCGACCGCCTTGCCGTCGATAATCCGGGTCATGATTCCCTCCGTCGCGCTGGAAGGACGCCATCGCATTCCGACGCCTCGCGTGCAAGCCGCATGTGGCCACTGGACGCGGCCGCCGCAGGGTGGCATCACGGCAGGCGACAAGGGAGACCCAGCGATGACAGGACCGGTCGTGCTCGTCGGATGCGGCAATATGGGCCGCGCCATGCTTGAAGGATGGCTCGCCTCGGGCAAGCTGAAGCCCGGGCAGGCGCTGGTGGTGGAGCCCACCGACCCGCTGCGCGCGCGCGCGGCGGCGCTGGGCGCGGCGGCGCTGACGGATGCGGACGAGATCGGCGCGGACGTCGCGCCGCGGCTCGTCGTCTTCGCGGTCAAGCCGCAGGTCATCCTCGACGTGATCCCGCCCTATGCCCGCTTCAAGGGCAGCGCCACCTATGTCAGCGTCGCGGCCGGCACGCCCATCGCCGCGTTCGAGCGGCTGCTGGGCGGCGACGCCGCCGTCATCCGCTGCATGCCGAACACGCCGGCGGCCATCGGCAAGGGCATGATGGTCACCGTCGCCAATCCCAACGTGAAGCCGGAGGCGGCCGGCTTCGTGCGCGACCTGCTCGCGGCCAGCGGCGCGGTGGCGGAGATCGCCGACGAGGCGCTGATGGACGCGGTGACGGCGCTCTCCGGCTCCGGCCCGGCCTATGTCTTCCATTTCATCGAATGCCTGACGGCAGCCGGCGAGGCCGCGGGCCTGCCCGCCGACACGGCGAAGCTGCTCGCCATGCAGACGGTATACGGCGCGGCCTCCCTGGCGAAGGAAAGCGACGAGGAGCCGGGCGAACTGCGCCGGCAGGTGACCAGCCCCAACGGCACGACGGCGGCGGCGCTGGCGGTGCTGATGGACGGCGACCGGCTGAAGACGCTCGTCACCGAGGCGGTGGAAGCGGCCCGCAAACGCTCGGTCGAGCTGCGCGGCTAGCGCGGAACGCGCCCGGAGGGGAGCGGCGGCGGCGCCGTCATCGCCCCTGACGATCAAGGTCGTTTCCGGCTCCCGGAGGCGCGCAGCGCTTCCACCCGCGTCATCCCCGGCCGAGCGGAGCGAGAGCCGGGACCCATTGAGCAAGCACGGCCGGGTCGCGGGTTCGCGCGACAGCGCTGCAATGCGCCGACATGCGCCACGGCAAGAGCCGGGCCACGCTCGACGATTCTCTGGCCAATGGGTCCCGGCTCTCGCTCGCTTCGCTCGGTCGGCCGGGATGACGCTGGTGGGGATGCTGCGTTCTCTGCCCCTGAACCCGGCCCGCTCCGGCGCACCACGGCGCAAAGTTCGGGCAAGCCTGGGCGGCTAGGGTGCGGACGATCGATCGCGGGAATTTCGCGCGCATGGCAACGACATCCCTGAGTGGGCGACCGGGCGCAAACGGGCGGCCGGGGCGCCTGTCCCCCTCCGCCGCGACGGCCGTCGCCGCCGGGGTGGCGGCGGCGTTCGTCTCGTGCTGCGCGCTGCTTCTGCTC
>JACZJD010000714.1 GCA_014860725.1 Aquamicrobium sp. | reverse complement strand
CGACTGGAGAAACCGGCAGTCCCCGGGATTGTCGATGAACAGGCGGATCGCGGCTTGCCCCGCCTCGACCTTCAATGGCCCGCCGACCGCCCCCTTCATGAACGACAGCGCCGTGCGCATGGTGTCGGTCGTGCCGGCGCTGCCCACGAACGCCATCGAATGCGTGCCGCCGCCGGCGCCGGCGAGCGCCAGGACGGTGTTGGTCGTGCCGAAATCGAGCCCGAGCGCGCGTGCCATGGCGGGCGTCCTGACTGTCTGAAGATGACTGGAACGGGACGCCCCGCGCCGGATGAAACCGGGAGCGAAGCGCCCCCCGCGTACGAGACGGCGCTGGTCGCACGGCAGGAGGCAGCTTGGCAAGGGCGTTTGGGCGAATGGTCCGCAAAGCCGGCCGTACCCGGCGACCTCTACCGATGCCGGCTTACCAGTCGCCGATCGTCGCCTGGATGACGGCAAGCGCCGCCACCGCCGCCGTGTCGGCCCTCAGGATGCGCGGCCCGAGCGGGATCGGCGTGACATAGGGAAGGGCGCGCAGCTGCTGGCGTTCCTCGTCGGAGAACCCGCCTTCCGGTCCGACCAGCAGGCCGAGCTTTCTTTCGGAGATGGCCGAGAGGGCAGGGATTGGATTGTTGGTATCCGCGCCCTCGTCGCAGAAGATCAGCCGGCGGCCTGGTTCCCACAACCAGAGCAGGCGGTCGAGCTTGATAGCGTCCTCGACGCGCGGGATGGCGAGGATGCCGCACTGCTCGGCGGCCTCGACGACGTTGGCGCGTAGCCGGTCGACGCCCACGGTCGACATCTGGGTGTGCTGGGTGATGACCGGCTGGAGCACACCTGCGCCCATCTCGACGGCCTTCTGCACCAGATAGTCGAGCCGGCCGGCCTTCAGCGGCGCGAAGCAATAGAAAAGGTCGGGATGCGGCGGCTGCGGCCTGACCTGGGCGAGCAGCCTGAGCAGTGTCTTCTTCTTTTCCACGGCTGCGACCTCGGCGAGCCATTCGCCTTCGCGACCGTTGAAGACGAGCAGTTTCGCCGCCGGCCTCAGCCGGAGTACGTGCGAGAGGTAGTGGGACTGCTGCGGATCGGGCTCGACGACGGCGTCCCGGACGAGATCGTGCGGCAGGTAGAGTCGCTGCATTCGGTAGTTGGCGCGCATGGGCAGGAGTGATGGTCTGGTATCGGCCGTCCGGTCAAGATGGCGCGGCGATCACGTCTTGTGTGCCACTGAAGCATGCCAGACCGGCCTGTAGCCGTTGGCGAGCGCCGCGACCGTCACCGGCGGCGTGATCAACGTCGCCTCGGGCGGAAGGCCGCGGCACGAGGCCCGCGCCGCGCCATAGCCGGTGAACGCCCATGGAAGCAGCTTCCCTCCGTTCACGGCGAAGGCGTTCGGTCCGTAGGCCACCATCGCGCCATCGGGAAGGCCGCGCACCTCGGCCGCCGTCAGGATCGGCGGGGACCCGCCCGAGGCGAGGCGCTGGCGATGCAGGATGCAGTCGATCTCCGCTGCCGATCGGGTTCCGCACCCCTGCCCGCGAGCGAAAGCGGCAGCAAAGTCTTTCGCCGCGGCGCGGCGGCAGTAGAAGCAGGGG
>JACZJD010000713.1 GCA_014860725.1 Aquamicrobium sp. | reverse complement strand
GCGTAGGATGCGTCTATGGCTGTCATTTTTCCCTCCAGCCTATTCGACGACCCGGATGCGGCCGGTCATCAGGTGATGGCCGATGCCGCAAAACTCGTTGCAGGCGATGCCATATTCCCCCGCCTCGGTGGGCGTGAAGGTGATGATCTGCTCGTATCCGGGGTGAACCGAAATGTTGATGTTGACGGGCTGGAGCGAGAAGCCGTGCTGCCAGTCGACCGAGGAAAGGTGGAAGCGGTAGCTCTGACCCTTCTTCAGCTCGAGGATGGGCCACCATTCCCACAGCCTGCCGAGAAGATAGACGTCCTCGCCCACCGGCGGGCGCACGATGGGCACGCCCATCTCGTCGCCGACCTGGTACTTCTCGGCGAAGTCCGCGACCTTCTGCTCGTAGGCCGCGGGCGTGACGCGATAGGTCTCGGTGGAGAGGTTCTGACCGCCGATGAAGTGCCAGGCGATCATGAAGAAGAACATGAACAGGCCCCAGAGGAAGGCGATGACGATCCAGCCGATTTCGACGCGCTCGATCGGCTCGTTCCACCAGAGCCGGTTTTCGGGAGGTGATATTGCCATGTTTGCCCCCTCAGGCCAGGTTCAGGGTGCGATCGGGATGGATGCGATCTCCATCACGCCCCACACGGTGTAGAGTACCGTCGGGACCGTGATCCCGATGAAGAGAAGCAGGAACGGATTGTCGAGGAGCTGCTGCATGACAGGCACCCTTTCCGGCCGTTCCCTGGGTTCCGGTTGATCATTCATTGGTCTTCCTCCTGGATGGAGCTGTTCAGGAGTCGGCGTAACAGATGGCCGCGTCGCCAACGCTTGACTGAAGTCAAGAATTGGCCGGGCAGCCGGTCGCACCCCTGCGTTACGGCGCCGCAACCCGCTTTTTAGTTGCGCAGGCGCAAAGTCCGGCCAGGGCGGATATGGTCCTCTTTGCCCGAAGGATGGGAACCATGAGCGAACAGTGCATCGGCCAACACGACCGCGAAGCGATCTGTGCGGCGCCCATGTTCTCGGCGCTGCCGCCGGAGGCCATCGACGGCCTCCTCGCCCAGTCGGAACTGCAGCTTCATCCCCGCCGCACGGCCCTCTTCGAGCAGGACGAGCCGGCGACCGCCTTCTATCTGGTGCTCGATGGCTGGGTGAAGCTGTTCCGCATGACGGTCAGCGGCGACGAGGCCGTGGTCGGCGTGTTCGCGCGCGGCGACTGCATCGCCGAGGTGCCCTGCCTGACCGGCGGCAACTACCCCGTCAGCGCCGAGGTGGTGGCGGATGCGCGGCTGCTCGCGGTGCCGTCGCGCGGCATCGCCGAGCTGACGCGGGCCTCGCCCGAGATCGGGCTCGCCATGCTGGCCTCGACCTCGCTGCACCTGCGCAAGCTGGTCGACCAGATCGAGGAGCTGAAGGCGCGCACCGGCCCGCAGCGGCTGGCGAACTTCCTGGTCGAGCTCGCGCCGGTCAAGCAGGGCCCGTGCACCATCGCGTTGCCCTACGAGAAGCTCCTGATCGCCGGCCGGCTCGGCATGAAGCCCGAAAGCCTGTCGCGCGCCTTCCAGCGGCTCCAGAGCGTGGGCGTGCGCATCAACCACAGCACCATCGCCGTCAGCGACATCGCGCGGCTCGCCGAATTCGCCGGCCGCGAGCGGCTGATGGCCTTCCGCTGCCCCGGCTTCCGCGTCGGCTGCGCGCCGGGCTGAACGGCGAAGCTTTCTCTCCCTCGCCGCCCGCACGGCCAGCAAAAAGCCCCGCCGGATCGCTCCGGCGGGGCTTTCGTCTCAGACCCGATGAGGCCGAAAAGACCTAGAGCGGCGGACGCTCGGATAAATCCGGGCTGCCGCTCTATCTGTTTGTTTTAGCCACATTTGTGCGACGCCAAGCGATTCCGCTTGGCTGCAAAATGCTCTAGTCGCGGCCGCTCTGCTTCTTGAGCGCGGCGCCGAGGATGTCGCCGAGCGAGGCGCCGGAGTCGGTCGAACCGTACTGCGCGACGGCCTCCTTCTCCTCGGCGATCTCGAGCGCCTTGATCGAGACCTGCAGCTTGCGGGTCTTCTTGTCGAAGGCGACGACGCGGGCATCGACCTTCTGGCCGACCGAGAAGCGCTCGGGGCGCTGCTCGTCGCGGTCGCGCGACAGGTCGGCGCGCTTGATGAAGGTGTCGAGGTCGTGGTCGACGAGGCGCACTTCGAGCCCGCCGTCCTTGACGCCCGTGACCTCGCAGGTGACGACCGCACCCTTGCGCAGCTCGCCCGAGGCGGCGGCGTCGCCGATGCGGTCACGCGAGAGCTGCTTGATGCCGAGCGAGATGCGCTCCTTCTCGATGTCGACGTCGAGGACCTGCGCCTGCACCACGTCGCCGCGGTTGTATTCCTCGATCACCTGCTCGCCCGGACGGCTCCAGTCGAGGTCGGAGAGGTGGACCATGCCGTCCACGTCGCCGTCGAGGCCGATGAACAGGCCGAACTCGGTCTTGTTCTTGACCTCGCCCTCGACCACGGAGCCCGCCGGATGGTTGCGGGCGAAGGCCTCCCACGGGTTCTCCAGCGTCTGCTTGAGGCCGAGCGAGATGCGGCGCTTCTGCGGGTCGACTTCGAGCACGACCACGTCGACTTCCTGCGTCGTCGACAGGATCTTGCCGGGGTGGACGTTCTTCTTGGTCCACGACATCTCGGAGACGTGGATGAGGCCCTCGATGCCCGGCTCCAGCTCGACGAACGCGCCGTAGTCGGTGATGTTGGTGACCTTGCCGCGGATCTTCTTGCCGATCGGGAACTTGGTGCCGATGTCCTGCCACGGATCGGCCTCGAGCTGCTTCATGCCCAGCGAGATGCGGTGCGTCTCCTGGTTGATGCGGATGATCTGCACCTTGATCGTCTGGCCGATGTTGAGGATCTCGGTCGGATGGTTGACGCGGCGCCACGCCATGTCGGTGACGTGCAGCAGGCCGTCGATGCCGCCGAGGTCCACGAACGCGCCGTAGTCGGTGATGTTCTTGACGACGCCCTCGACGACCTGGCCCTCCTCGAGGTTCTGGACGATCTCGGAGCGCTGCTCGGCGCGGCTCTCCTCGAGAACCGTGCGGCGCGAGACCACGATGTTGCCGCGGCGGCGGTCCATCTTGAGGATCTCGAAGGGCTGCGGGTTGTGCATCAGCGGGGTCACGTCGCGGATCGGACGGATGTCGACCTGGCTGCGCGGCAGGAAGGCCACGGCGCCGTCGAGATCGACGGTGAAGCCGCCCTTGACCTGGTTGAAGATGACGCCCTCGACGCGCTCGCCGGCGTTGAACTTCGCCTCGAGGCGGACCCAGCTCTCCTCGCGGCGCGCCTTCTCGCGCGACAGCACGGCCTCGCCCAGCGCGTTCTCGATGCGCTCGACATAGACCTCGACCTCGTCGCCGGGCTTCAGGTCCTTGGCGCCGGCGCCGAATTCCTTCAGCGGCACGCGGCCTTCGACCTTGAGGCCGACGTCGATGATGGCCATGTCCTTCTCGATGGCCGTGATCAGGCCCTTGACGACGGAACCTTCGGCGGAGTGCTCGGCGGAGAACGACTCGTCGAGAAGGCTGGCGAAATCGTCGCGGGTGGGGTTTGCTTGGGACATATGTGCTCCTGGAATGCCCTGCCCCGGCAATACGTGCAAAGGGGGCCTTTCGGGCTGCGCCGTGGGTTAGCGTTGCGTTCTGGCCCGTTGCCGCGTCGCGATCCGCGCTCCGCGGATCGGCTTGCCGCCTTCCGGGCGGCATTTTCCGGCGCTTGACGATGCGGCGGGCCGGTTCAGGACAGGAAACGAAAATCGCGCCGCCAGCCGTCTCCGTCCCTTCCGGGCGAAACGGTGCGCCGCCTGTCGCTTTCAGCCTTCGTTCCGGGTGGCGAGCGCCTGATCGACCAGCCTTCTCGCCGCCTGGAACGCGGTCTCTATATCCATTTCGCTCGTGTCGAGCAAGTGCGCGTCCGCCGCCGGGCGGAGCGGCGAGTCCTCGCGCTCCGTGTCGCGCGCGTCGCGGCGCTCGATGTCGGCGAGGATGCGGGCATAGTCGGCGGTGCCGCCGCGCGCCTCGATCTCGGCGAGCCGGCGCCTTGCACGGACTTCGGCCGTCGCCGTGACGTAGAGCTTCACGTCGGCGTCGGGGCAGACCACGGTGCCGATGTCGCGACCGTCGAGCACCGCGCCGGGCGCCGCCCGCGCGAAGGCCCGCTGCTTCTCGACCAGGGCGCGCCGCACCGCCGGGATGACCGCGACCTTCGACGCCGCCTCGCCGACGGCATGCTGCGACAGCACCTCGCGGTCGAGGGCGGCAAGATCGACCGCGCCGGCCGCCTTCACCGCCGCCGCCTCGTCGTCGAGCGGCAGGCCGTCCTCCAGCATGCGGTGGGCGACGGCGCGATAGGTCAAGCCCGTATCGAGCAGGTTCAGCCGGAAATGATCGGCGAGCCGCCGCGCCATCGTGCCCTTGCCGGCACCGGCCGGCCCGTCGATGGC
>JACZJD010000013.1 GCA_014860725.1 Aquamicrobium sp. | reverse complement strand
CTGGTACGTCGAGATCGTGCGCAACACGCCGCTGCTCCTGCAGCTCTTCTTCTGGATATCGCTTGCGCAGTCCTTCCCGCCGCCCAGGCAGGCGCTGTCGGCGTTCGACGCCTTCTTCCTGACCAATCGCGGCGTCTTCGTTCCGGGCCTCGTTGTCGAGGGCGCATCTGCCGCGACATGGGGTGGCCTTCTCCTCGTGCTTGCCGGCTTCATCGTCGGCGTCGTCCTGCCGCTGCGGCGCTCGCGCCTCGGCATCGCCCGGCTCGCGGCGCTTGCCCTCGTCGCGTCCGCCGCCGGGCTTCTCGTTTTCCGGCTCACCGGCGCGAGCGCGTCGTTTCAGGTCCCGGCGCTCGCCGGCTTCAACATCCGCGGCGGCTGGAGCCTGTCGCCCGAATTCGCCGCGCTGCTCACCGGCCTGACCGTCAAGTTCTCGGCCTCCATCGCCGAGATCGTGCGCGCCGGCATCGAGTCCGTGAAAGAAGGCCAGTGGGAGGCGGCGCGTGCGCTCGGCCTCCACGACGGCCAGACCATGCGCCTGATCGTGCTGCCGCAGGCGCTCAGGGTCATCACGCCGCTGACCACCTCGAACTATCTCGACCTGACCAAGGATTCGAGCCTTGCCGTCGCCATCGGCTATCCGGACCTCGTCAGCGTCGTCAACACCACCGCCAACACGACGGGGCAGGCCTTCGAGGCGCTGATCATCCTGATCGCCGCCTATCTCACGCTCAACCTCGTCCTGTCGGCGCTCATGAACGTCTACAACAACCGCGTCGCGCTGCGCGGGGGAGGGCCGGCATGAGCGCGCTCGACGTCGCTCCCCGCGAAGCCCCGCCGCGTGACTCCTTCGCCGGGCCGTCCGGCCCCGCCGCGCCACCGCTTGGCCGGCGGCTGGCGGCGGGCCTGTTCGGCACCCGGCTCAACACCGCGATCACCGTCGCCACCGTCGCGCTGCTGGCGTGGGCGGTGCCGCCCTTCCTCCGCTGGGCGCTGATCGACGCGACATGGCGCGGCACCTCGGCCGAATGCATGGCGGGCGAGGGCGCCTGCTGGGCCTTCGTCGCGGCCAAGCTGCGCTTCATCCTCTTCGCCTTCTATCCGCCCGACCTGCACTGGCGGCCGGCGCTCGTCGTCGTCCTGCTGCTGGGCCTCGTCATCGTGACGGCGATGCCCCGCTTCTGGCGGCGCGGGCTTCTCCTCGGCTGGGCAGCGGTCATCGGCGGCTCGTGGCTGCTGCTGGCCGGCTGGCCGCATGGAGCCGGGGGCCTGCTGCGCGTCATCCCCTCCAACCAGTGGGGCGGCCTGCCGGTCACGCTGCTCGTCTGGACCGTGTGCTTCGCCGCCGCCATGCCGCTCGCCATCCTGCTGGCGCTGGCGCGCCGCTCCGACATGGGCGGCCTGCGCACGCTCGCCGTCGCCTATATCGAGCTGATGCGCGGCACGCCGATGGTGGCGATCCTCTATGTCGCGATGCTGATCGTGCCGATGGCGCTGCCCGAAGGCGTCACGCT
>JACZJD010000712.1 GCA_014860725.1 Aquamicrobium sp. | reverse complement strand
ATCGAGATCCGCGGCCACTGCGCGGCCTGCCTCGCGGCCTGACCTATTTCAGCTCCAGCACCGCCAGCTCCAGCGTCGAATCGTCGGGGTGGTCGTGGATGACGAAGCCGAGGTCGCGCGCCAGACCGATCATCCTGTCGTTCTCGTCGAACATGATGCCCTCGATGCGCGAGAGCCCGTCGGCGCGGCCGTAGTCGATCAGGTGCGTCATCAGCGCCCAGCCCAGCCCCTGCCCCTGCAGGTCGCTGCGCACCAGAAGGCCGAACTCGGCGCTCTCGTGGTTGGGATCGGCCGACAGGCGCGAGATGCCGGCGAGCGCGCCGTCGGCCCGGATCGCGACGAAGGCGATCTCGCGGTCGTAGTCGAGCTGCGTCAGCCGCTTCAGCATCTCGTCCGGGAACGCGCGGCGATAGCCGAGGAAGCGCAGGCGGATGTCATCGGCCGAGACGCATTGCAGGAAGTCGGGATAGAGCGCGATGTCGGCCGGGCGGATCGGCCGCAGCGTGTATTCCTCCCCGGCCTGCGACGTGAAGGTCTTCTCCCAGCCGGACGGATAGGGCCGGATGGCGAGGTCGGGGTTCGGCCCCTCCTCCTCGATGCGCGACAGATCGAGCTCGATGCGGGCGTCGAGCGCCACCGCGCCCTCCGGCCCGGTCAGGAGCGGGTTGACGTCGATGCCGGCGATGCAGGGGAAGTCCACGACCATCTGCGACACGGCGTTGAGCGAACGCAGGATCGCCGCCCTGTCGGCGGGCGCGCGGTCGCGGAAGCCGGCGAGCAGCCTGCCGATGCGGGTGCGCTCGATCAGCTCCTCGCCGAGCACGTCGTCGAGCGGCGGCAGGCCGATGGCGGTGTCGTCCACCACCTCGACCGAGACGCCGCCGGCGCCGAACAGGACCACCGGGCCGAAGATCGGATCGCGCGACACGCCGAGGATCAGCTCGTGCGCGTGCTTCATCTTGACCATCGGCTGCACGGCGTAGCCTTCGATGTCGGCGTCGGGACGGACTTTCCGCACCCGCGCCTCGATGGCTTCGGCCGCCTCGCGCGCAGCCTTCGCGGTCTCGATGTTCAGCACCACGCCGCCGACGTCCGACTTGTGCGAGATCGCCTTGGAGAGCAGCTTCACCACCACCCTCTCCCACTCCTTCAGCAGGTGCGCGGCATGCTCCTCGGCCTCGGCCGGCGAGTGCGCCTCCAGGATCCGCGGCACGGTGACGTCGTAGGCGGCCAGCACCGACTTCGCCTCCGGCTCGGTCAGGATGGCGCGGCCTTCCGCGGCCGCGCCGCGGAAGATCGCGCGCACCTCGTCGATGCGGCCCGCGATGTCGGCGCTGCCGGAGGCCGGCACGCGCGTCAGCGCCGCCTGCGCCTTGCTCCAGCCGTCGAGATAGCCGATCGAGCTCGCGGCCTCGGCCGGCGTCTCGAAGGTGGCGATCCCGGCGGCGCGCAGGACCTTGCGCGCCGGCTCCGCCGTGTGCTCGCCCAGCCAGCAGGCCAGCACCGGCTTGCCGT
>JACZJD010000711.1 GCA_014860725.1 Aquamicrobium sp. | reverse complement strand
GGCCTCGGGCGGCGGGCTTTCGGTGCGGCAGGAGGACATCCGCTTCCACGGCCATGCCATCGAGTGCCGCATCAATGCCGAGGACCCGAAGACCTTCACGCCCTCGCCCGGCACCATCACGCACTACCACACGCCGGGGGGCCTTGGCATCCGCGTCGATTCGGCGGTCTATTCGGGCTATAAAATCCCACCCTACTACGACAGCCTGATCGGCAAGCTGATCGTGCACGGGCGCAACCGGGTCGAATGCATGATGCGGCTGCGCCGCGCCCTCGACGAGTTCGTGGTCGACGGCATCAAGACGACGCTGCCGCTGTTCCGCGACCTCATCGGCAACTCCGACATCGCTAATGGCGATTACGACATCCACTGGCTCGAAAAACACCTCGCCGAGGGCGAGTAAGAGACAGGGGGCGCGATGACCCGACCGCTCGCGCCCGGAGACCGCATTCCGGCCGACCTGCTGTTGCGCGCCTATGCGTCCGGCGTCTTCCCGATGGCGGAGAGCGCCGACGACCCGGAAGTGTTCTGGGTGCGGCCCGAGATGCGCGGCATCATCCCGCTCGACGGCTTCCACGTGCCGAGGAGCCTTGCCAAGATCCTGCGGCAGGGCCGGTTCGACATCCGCTTCGACACGGATTTCGCCGGCGTCATCGACGGCTGCGCCGAGGCGCGCGAGGGGCGCCCCTCGACCTGGATCAATCAGCCGATCCGCGAAGCCTATGGCGAGCTGTTCGCGCGCGGCTACTGCCACACGGTCGAGGCGTGGCGCGACGACCGGCTCGTCGGCGGGCTCTACGGGGTGACGCTCGGCCTCGCCTTCTTCGGCGAAAGCATGTTCTCGCGCGAGACGGACGCTTCCAAGGTCTGCCTCGTCCATCTCGTGCAGCGCCTGAAGGAGCGGGGCTTCGCGCTCCTCGACACCCAGTTCACCACCGAGCACCTGAAGCGCTTCGGCGCGATCGACGTGCCGCGCAACCGCTACGAGAAGCTTCTGGAGGAGGCTCTGGAGGGCACGGCGACCTTCGCGCCGTGACCGCTCAGTTTCCGGCCGTCTCGGGCGGCGGGACGTCCGATTCCTGCTTGCAGGCCTTCAGCCACACGTCGTAGACGGCGTGCTCCACGGCATTGAGGCCGGGGCTTTCCGCAAACATCCAGCCGGTGAAGATGCGCCTGATCTTGCGGTCGAGCGTGATCTCGTCGACCTCGACGAAGGAATCCGTCTTCGGCTCCTCGGTCTCGGGCGACGACCAGCACACGCGCGGCGTCACCTGGAGCGCGCCGAACTGCACGGTCTCGTCGATGTAGACGTCGAAGGTGATGATTCGCCCGGTGATCTTGTCGACGCCGGTGAACTCGGCCACCGGATTGCTGATGCGCTCGGCGAGCGCCGGCGCGGCGGAAAGCGCAAGCAGCCCCGAGGCGGCGACGGCCATCGCGGCGCGATGCGGCAGCGAAAGCGGGCGGGTCATGATTCCAAGGCGGTTGCCCATGCGGCGGCGGGTCCGGTTGTTCGGCAGTCGGTCGCTACCGGTTAGACGGCAATTGTGGCGACAAAAGCCCCGCCCGCACGGCGAAGCGACCGGTCAGGACGGCGTCCAGGCGTCGTAGTCGCCGGTGACACGCGGCCGCTCGCCGGCGGCGAGCACCGAGCCCTTGGGACGATAGGCGGCGCCGGTGCCGGTGAGGTTGGGCCGGTGCGGCTTCTGCCACTCGCGCGGCTTGTAGTCTTCCTTGCTCGGCGGCGTGTCGGTGCGATAGTGCATCCAGCCGTGCCAGCCGGGCGGAATGGCGGAGGCTTCCGCATAGCCGTTGTAGATCACCCAGCGGCGGGTGCGGCCTTCCGAATCCTTGCCGCCCTCGTAATAGACGTTGCCGAACTCGTCCTCGCCCACGCGCTTGCCGGAGCGCCAGGTGTGGAAGCGTGTGCCGAGCGTCTGCCCGTTCCACCAGGTGAAGAACTGCAAAAGAAAGGCCTTCATCGATTCCTCCGGCTGTCCAGCCGCCGCCAGTGCCTTATGCCGCCACGGGACCGGCTTTGCAAGCGGCGCCGGTGCGGCGAATGCGTTCGGATGCGGCACATTCCACGCTCAGTCGGCCCAGACGATGGGGCGCTCGTAGACGAGCGCGGGAATGCCGGATTCACTGCTGCCGCAATTGGCCGTGCGCCCCACCTCCGCGAAGCCCTGCGCGCGGTAGAAGGTGACGGCCTTGAAGTTCTTCTCCTCGACCTCCAGCCGCACGCGTTCGGCTTCGGGAAAGCAGCCTTCGATCTCGTCGAGCAGCAGGCCGCCGATGCCCCTGCCCTGCAACTGCGGCAGCACGTAGAGCTGGCGCAGGAGGACGGTAGCGCCGCCGTCGGCGACGGAGGCGAAGGCCACACCGCCGATGCGCTCGCCGTCGTCCGCGACGAGGAATTCGGAATTGGGCGTACCAAGCCGCGCCTCGAGCGCCGGGAGCGAGTGCCACTCCTCGGTGATCGCCGTCACCCGGTCCGGGCCGTAGATCGCGTCGTAGGTGTCGTGCCAGGTCGCGACCAGCAGCGCGCGGATCGCCGGCAGGTCGCGCGCCGAGGCCGTGCGCACGAACATGGCGCTACTCGATGCCCAGCCGCGCCTTGACGAGGTCGTTGACGGCCTGCGGGTTGGCCTTGCCGCCGGTCGCCTTCATCACCTGGCCGACGAACCAGCCGGCGAGCGTCGGCTTTTCCTTCGCCTGCGCCACCTTGTCGGGATTGGCGGCGATCACCTCGTCCACGGCCTTCTCGATGGCGCCGGTGTCGGTCACCTGCTTCATGCCCCGCGCCTCGACGATCCGGCGCGGGTCGCCGCCCTCGTTCCAGACGATCTCGAACAGGTCCTTGGCGATCTTGCCGGAGATCGTGCCTTCCTTGATCAGGTCGATGATCGCGCCGAGCTGGTCGGGCGAAACCGGAGTCGATTCAATGTCCTTGCCCGATTTGTTCAAGGCGCCCAGCAGGTCGTTGATGACCCAGTTGGCGGCGGCCTTGCCGTCGCGGCCGGCGGCGAGCTTCTCGAAATAGTCGGCAATCGCCTTCTCGGAGACCAGCACCGAGGCGTCGTAGGCCGACAGGCCGAGCTTCTCGATCAGGCGGATGCGCTTGTCGTCGGGCAACTCCGGCAGGTCCTGCGCCAGCGCGTCGACATAGGCCTGGTCGAACTCGAGCGGCAGCAGGTCCGGATCGGGGAAGTAGCGGTAGTCGTGCGCCTCTTCCTTCGAACGCATCGAGCGCGTCTCGCCCTTCACCGCGTCGAACAGGCGGGTTTCCTGATCGATGCTGCCGCCGTCTTCCAGAATCCCGATCTGGCGGCGCGCCTCGTACTCGATGGCCTGGCCGACGAAGCGGATCGAGTTGACGTTCTTGATCTCGCAGCGCGTGCCGAAGGGCTCGCCCGGCCGGCGCACCGAGACGTTGACGTCGGCGCGCATCGACCCCTCGTCCATGTTGCCGTCGCAGGTGCCGAGATAGCGCACGATGGTCCTGAGCTTGGTCAGGTACGACTTGGCCTCGTCGGCCGAGCGCAGGTCCGGCTTCGACACGATCTCCATCAGCGCCACGCCCGAGCGGTTCAGGTCGACATAGGACATGGTCGGATGCTGGTCGTGCATGGACTTGCCGGCGTCCTGCTCCAGATGCAGGCGCTCGATGCCGACCTCGATCTCCTCGAAATTGCCCTGCCGGTCGGGGCCGACCGAGACGATGACGATGCCCTCGCCGACGATCGGCTGCTTGAACTGCGAGATCTGGTAGCCCTGCGGCAGGTCGGGATAGAAATAGTTCTTGCGATCGAACACCGACTTCAGGTTGATCTTGGCCTTGAGGCCGAGGCCGGTGCGGATCGCCTGCCGGACGCACTCCTCGTTGATGACCGGCAGCATGCCCGGCATCGCCGCGTCGACGAGGCTGACATTGGCGTTCGGCTCCGCGCCGAAGGCGGTCGAGGCGCCCGAGAACAGCTTGGCCTGCGACGTCACCTGCGCATGCACCTCCATGCCGATGATGACCTCCCAGTCGCCGGTGGCGCCGGGAACGAGGCGCTTGGGGTCGGGCGTGCGCGTGTCGATGATCGTCATGGCAATCCGGTTCTGTTCTGGGAGCGGGCCGGCAGGTCCCTTGGCATAGGGCTTTCGCTAGATCAAACCGCTCGCGCATGCAAGCGCCCGCGGCCGTCCGCGCGCCGGGCTTGGCTTTTGCGCGCCGTGCCGGTATAGGCGGCGGCGAAGAACAGGTGTCTTTTGCCGCACACTTTTGAGTCCCGCTAAGGCCCTGACGCTCCGTAGCGACCGTCAGGGCATGAAAAACCCGAACCGCTGCCGCTTCCCGCGGCGGCTGGATTTGTCACGGCCGTCACCGGCCAGGTTTTTCCGGACTCTCATCATGGACATCACGCGCGCTGAACAGCGCATCCTGCATCTGCTCGCACAGGGCGGATGGATCGCCGTCGAGAAAGACGAAAAGGGGCGGATCGAAAGCGCCCACTGCCACACCCGCGACAACTGGCGCTATGCGGCCTTCGACATGGAGCTGTTCCGGCGGCTGCGCCGCCGCGGGGCCATCGCGTCGAAGGAAGGCGGGCCCTATCGGATCACGCGCCGCGGGCTCGCGCTGGTGCGCGCGAGGCCCGACAACCGCTGAACAGCGACGCCCGCCCGACAAGGCGGGCGTCCGGTTCAGGCGGTGGCGATGTATTCGCGAATCTGGTCGACCTCGCGCACGGCCTCCTCGATGCGCCGCTTGACCACGTCGCCGATCGAGACGATGCCGTCGAGGCGGCCGCCCTTCTCCACGGGGAGATGGCGGAAGCGTCCGCGCGTCATCACCTCCATGACGTGGATGACGGTGTGGGTCTCGCGGCAGGTGGAGACCTTGGCGGTCATCACCTCCGACACCTTTCTGTCGAGGGCCGTCGCTCCCGACTGGCCGATGACGCGCACGATGTCGCGCTCGGAAAGAATGCCGAGGATCCTGCCGTCGCCGTCGGTCACCACCAATGCGCCGATGCGCTTCTCGGCCAGAAGACCGGCCGCATCCGCCAGCGTCGCATCGGGGCCGAGCGTGACCACATCGCGGCCCTTCTCATCCAGAATAGACTTCACGGTCATTTGCGCGCTCCTCCGGTTGGTGGCTCAGGCGACTATCGCATGAACCGGCCTGCCTCCCGCAGCCATGTGGCATGGTGCGCCCAAGCCCTGCGGTTTTCAAGAGCGAGTCAGGGGCGCCGGTCGAATGCGCGCACGAGCAGGAAGCCGGCGAGGAAGCCGCCGATATGGGCCTCCCAGGCGATGCTGCCACCGTCGTCCGGCGCGCCGAATCCGAGCCCCATCAGGAGGTTGACCACGAGCCACACGGCAAGGAACGTCACCGCCATGCGCGAGCGGAACACGTCCGGGATCGAAAGGACGCGCCCTGCGAAGGCGGCCCTGCCCTCGTTGCGGTCGATGCGGAAGCCGAAGCGCGCGGCCGCGCCCATCATACCCGAGATCGCGCCCGAGGCGCCGACCAGCGGCACGGCGTCCGCCGGATGCAGGACGTAGTGCAGGCCCACCGCGGCGAGCGACGTGACCGCCCAGAACAGCAGGAAGCGCGCCGCGCCGATGCGGTTGGCCAGCGGCGAGCCGAAGGCGGCGAGCCAGATGGTGTTGACCGCCAGATGCGCGACGCCGCCATGCAGGAAAGCATAGGTCAGCGGCGCGAGGAAGGCGTAGACGTCGAGGGCGTAGCCGCCCGAATAGCGCAGCGGAAAGAAGGCGTAGCGCAGGATCAGGTCGAAATCCTGCTGCGGCGTCAGCAGCCACGTCCGGTAGAGATGGACGGCGATGCAGGCGAGCGCCAGCGCCATGACCACGCCGGGAAGATTGAACACCGGCTCCCGCGCTTCCCGCATGACGGGTGGTGGCGGGGCCTCGGCGAGGTCGCGGTCATCGGGGTCGCGGTCGTTCGTCATCGCGGACGGGCTAGCAGAGGCGGCAGCGCGAGTAAATCAAAAGCCGTCCGGGCCCATCCGTTTCCGGACGGTCTCGGACGGCTTCCGGTCGAGCCCCCTGCTCATCTCCCGAGATGTATCGCGGCCTGCGGCGCGCGCCCCTCTTGGCTGGAACGGAACATGCCACAGCCTCCGGCCCCCGGCAACGTAAACCATTCATTAACCTTAACAAACCGGAAAGCCGTGCATAACGGTTAACGGGGCTGGCACGGCTTCTGCTTGTTGCTGCATGTAACGGTCAAAGGACGACGCTTCTGTTCGCCGATGACACAACCGCGATGGACAGGGGGCGGTGGAGACATGAAACAGCAAGGAACGATCGCGTTGTTCCAATATTGGAACAGGTTGCGCGGGTCCCGGCCCGCACCGCAACGCAGCGAGATCGAGCCCGTCGATATCAAGTCGCTGCTGGCGGACACCTTCATCCTGGAGAGCGACGCGCGGGGCGAAGCCATCTTCCGTCTCGCCGGCACCCGGCTGTGCGCAACCTACGGCCGCGAGCTGAAAGGCTATTCCTTCCCTCTCCTGTGGTCGCAGCGCGACCAGCGCATCGTCTCCCGCCATGCCTTCTCGGCGTTCCACCACAACGCCGTCGTGGTCGTGACCTTCGACGGCGTCAGCCGCAACGGCAGGACCAACGCGTTCGAGATGGTGCTGCTGCCGCTCGAAGGCGGCAAGGACAGCCCGCGCCTGCTCGGGGCGATCACGGCGCTCACCCGCCCCTACTGGCTCGGCGCTGACCCCGTGGTCGAGAACAGGATCGACACGCTGCGCGTCGTCGATCCCGACCGGGAGAAGCTCTTCCTGCCCGGCCGCTCGCTGATCGGCGCGCCGCCGCTCGCCCCGCGCCAGCGGGCGATGATCGACGGCGAGCCGGACGGCGGCCGGCGCATCCGGCATCTGGTGGTGTTCGAGGGCGGCAAGGAACGATAGCAGCCCGCGTCCGGCGCCGGGCCGGGCGTTCCGCCCTCCCCGTCCCGCGATCCTTTTGCTGCGAATCGGCTTCGGCAGCCGGCTATGCCGCTTCCCGGTCGGTGAGGAAATCGAGGATGGCGCTGCAGAAGACGTCGTTGCGGTCGCCGGCGACCATGTGGCCGGCGCCGCCGACGTCGACATAGCTCGCCGAGGGCGCCAGATCGACGAACTCCCTCACATAGTCCTCGTGCACCAGCTCCGACTGCACGCCGCGCACCAGAAGCACCGGCAGGTGCAGGTTCGGCAGTTTGGCGAGCAGGTCCTCCATCGTCTCGCGACCGCGGAAATTGACGTTGCGCTCGCTCTTCATGAACGCCGGGTCCCAGTGCCAGCGGAAGCGGCCGTCGGGATCGAGGCGCAGGTTCTTGCGCAGGCCGTCGAGCGAGCGCGGCCGCTTGCGGTGGGGCATGTAGGCGGCGATAGCGTCGGCGGCCTCCTCCAGCGAGCCGAACCCCTCCTCCATCTGCGCGCCCATGAAACTCTGGATGCGGGCGACGCCGCCGACATCCATGCGCGGCGTGATGTCGACCAGCACGAGCGAATCGAGCAGCGGCCCGTGATGGAGCTCGGCGATCAGCGACGACAGGCCGCCGAGCGACGCGCCCACGGCCGACGGCGCGGCGTGGTAACGCTCGGCCGTCTGCCGGATGACGGCCGCGGCGTCGGCGCCGTAGTCGGCGAAGGTGTAGTTGCCGCTCGAAACCCATTCGCTTTCGCCATGGCCGCGCAGATCGACGGTGATGGCGCGCATGCCGGCGTCGGCGACGCGCTTCGCGGTCATGTCCCAGGCGCGGCGCGTCTGGCCGCCGCCATGGAGGAACAGGACGGGATGGCCGCGGCCGTCCCACACATCTGCGGCGATCCGGTTGCCCTCGGCTCCGGTGAATTCAAGCGATGTCGGCTTCATGAGATCGGATGGTCCTCGAGAAATTGCAGCACCCTGGCCTTCCACGTCCGGTCGCCGACCGACAGCATGTGGTCGCGTCCCTCGATGTCGAAAGCCTCGGCATCGGGCATCAGCGCGGCGAGACGCTGCGCGGAGCCGGCGATGTCGTCCTTCGTGCCCACGCCGATCAGCGTCGGGCAGGCGATGCGCGCCATGTCGTCCTCGGTGACGAGCTCGCGCGAGGTGGCGATGCAGGCGGCGAGCGCCTGCCGGTCGCTCTTCGTCTGGTCAGCGAAGGCGCGGAACACTTTTCCGCGCGGGTGGTCTATCGTTGCCGGGTCAGGCGCGAGCAGCGCCTCGGCGATCGGGTCCCAGTCGCCGACGCCGTCCACGATGCCGTAGCCGAGGCCGCCGAGGATCAGCGTCGCCACCTTCCCGGGATGGGCGAGCGCCAGGAAGGCGGAGACCCGCGCGCCCATCGAGTAGCCGAAGACATGCGCCCGCGCGATGCCGAGATGGTCGAGCAGGGCCGCGGCGTCGCCGGCCATCAGCGACGGCGTGTAGTCGGCGGGGTCGTAGCTCCGGGTCGAGCGGCCGTGGCCGCGATTGTCGAACGCGATGGCGCGGTAGCCGGCCTCGCTCAGCGTCTTGACCCAGCCCGGCGCCACCCAGTTGACGTGATGGGACGACGCGAAGCCGTGGATCAGCAGCACCGGCTCGCCGCTGCCGTTCCCCGGTGCGCGGTCGATATAGGCGATCTCGAAACCGTCGTGATGGAAACTGTGCATGACCCCCGGGCAGTACCTTCCTTCGACCCCTCAGCCTGCGCCGGCGACCCTGTCGATGCGCGGATGGCGCACACGGTCGCCATCGGCGATGCCGGTCTTTTCGGCTGTTCCGGCCTTGAGTTCAAGCACGAAACGCGCCGGAGCCTCCGGAGCGATGGGCGCGATGGAGAAGGGCTCGCCCTTGAGGATGGCGACGATCCGGCCATCGGCGCCGATGAAGACGAGATCGAGCGGCATCGGCGTGTTCTTCATCCAGAACGCCAAGCGGCGCGTCTGCTCGAACACGAACAGCATGCCGTGGTCGTCGCGCATCTCGGTGCGGAACATCAGGCCGGCCGAGCGCTCGCGGTCGTCATCGGCGATCTCGATCGAGAAGCGGCGCTCGCCTCCGGCGGTCTCGATGGTGAGCGGCGCCGGATCGACCGGCAGGATCATCGGCTCGCCTTGCTGGGCGAAGGCGAGGCCGCCCGCCGGTGGCGAGAAGGCGGACAGGACCGCGGCGAAAGCCAGCGCGAGCGCGGCGAGCCCGAAGGAACGCACCATTAAGTCACCCTGTCTGCCGGGGATGGATGGCCAATCAGTGGGAAGCCGGCAGAGTGCCAATGTCCGGATGAATTTCGGCGGCCATAAGGCCCTTCTCGCCGCGGCCGAAACGCACCAGCACCACCTGGCCGGGGCGCAGCTCGGCAATGCCGTAGCGGCGCAGCGTCTCCATATGGACGAAGATGTCCTCGGTGCCCTCGCCGCGCGTCAGGAAGCCGAACCCCTTGGTGCGGTTGAACCACTTGACGAGCGCACGCTCTAGGCCGCTCTCGGGAGTGACCTGCACATGGGTGCGCTGCATGGGCTGCTCGGCCGGATGGACCGCGCCGGAATTGTCCATCGACACGACCTTGAACGCCTGCAGGCCGCGCTCGCCGCGCCGCACCAGGCACACGACCCGCGCGCCCTCGAGCGCGGTCTGGAAGCCGTCCTTGCGCAGGCAGGTGACGTGAAGCAGCACGTCGCCGATGCCCTGCTGGTCGGGGAGGATGAAGCCGTAGCCCTTGGCGACGTCGAACCACTTGATCGCGCCGGAAATCTCCGTCAGCGCAGCCTCGTTCCCTTCCTCAGGATTCAAGGCTTCGTCATTGGCCGCATACCGCCCTTGCGAGGAGGCCTTGTCCCCCATCCCGACGCACCTTCCCTGCAACCACCCGAATGATTCTGATGTGCAGGATAACACTGCGTCTTTGTAGGTTAGCAAGTGCCATGCCCCAATTATCAACATTTCCTGCCGGCAAAGGCCTTTTGGACGAGCTTTTCCAAGTTGCCGCAAGCGTCTGCGCGCGCCATATCAGGGGACAATCCGGAACAGAGGAAATCGACCCCGATGCGCTATCTGCACACCATGGTCCGCGTGAAGGATCTCGACCACTCGCTCGACTTCTACTGCAACAAGCTCGGCATGAAGGAGGTGCGGCGGGTCGAGAACGAGCAGGGCCGGTTCACGCTGGTGTTCCTCGCCGCGCCGCAGGACGAGGAGACGGGCGTGGCGCGGCACGCGCCGCTGCTGGAGCTCACCTACAACTGGGACCCGGAGGACTACACCGGCGGGCGCAATTTCGGGCACCTCGCCTATGAGGTGGACGACATCTACGCCACCTGCCAGAGCCTGATGGACTGCGGCGTGACCATCAACCGCCCGCCGCGCGACGGCAACATGGCGTTCATCAAGTCGCCGGACGGCATTTCCATCGAGCTGCTGCAGAAGGGCGCGCCCAAGGCGAAGGCCGAGCCGTGGGCCTCCATGGCGAACACCGGAAGCTGGTAGGCGGGACCGGACCGGCCCTCACCGTCAACACTTGCCGTCAGCGCTTGCGGCGCTTCGCCTCGTCGATCAGCATGTTGGCGATCTGCATGCGCAGCGCCGCGCGCTCGCGCATCTCCTCGGGCATGCGGTCGGGATGGTAGCGCATGGCGAAGGCGCGCCGGGCGCGGTCGAGGTCCTCGGGCTTGCTCTTCGCGTCGATCCCGAGCTCGCGCGAGATCGACTGCGGGTCGAGGAAGAACAGATCCTCCAGCGCCGGCTGCAGGTCCGGCGCCGTGGCCTGCGCAGCCGGCTTCTCTTTCGCCACCTGTCCATTTGCTGTCGGGCCGTTCGTCGCCGGTCCGGCGGCGTTCTCGCGGTATTCGCGCATCACCCGGTCGGCGGAATACGAAGCGTTCTGCGTGCGCAGGCGCTCGATCTGGGCCAGCATATCCACCCGCAACGAGGGCGCGGCGACGCCGTCCTCGTCCGCTTCCTCGGCTTCCGCCGACGCAGCGAGCAGGTCATCGAGCAGTTCGGTGAAATCAAGCTCGGTCTTGGCGCCCACCGAAACCTCCATCCGGGGCAATTCGTACGTGTGGGAACCTAAGCGGCATCTGGTTAAAAAGGTTCCCTCCAAAT
>JACZJD010000710.1 GCA_014860725.1 Aquamicrobium sp. | reverse complement strand
CGACGCCCGGTCGGGCTTGCAGCCTGCGGCTGTTTTTTTCGCTCATGCGCCGTATCGCGCGCCGGACAACCGGCGGGCGGCGGTCGCCGCCTCGGCCTGCCCGTTATTCCGCCGCGCGCAGCCGCGTGTGGCCGAGGAGGCCGTGCTCCTCCAGCACCGGGTAGGCGATGGAGGCGAGGAGCGAGTTGATCTGCTTCAAGTCGCGGATGGTGTCGAGGTGCAGCGAGCTGGTCTCGATGCTCCTCGACGTGCCCTCGCGCAGCCGCTCGAAATGGCGCTGGCTGGTCTGGCGCTCGAGGTCGCGCAGCCGGTCCTTCTCCTGCACGAGCTGGAAGGCGGTTTCCGGGTCGCGCGAGATCAGCACGTTGAAAGCGAGGCGGGCGTTCGCCATCACCATGGCGTGCAGGTCCGACAGCTCGCGCCAGCCCTCCGGCGTGAAGGTCAGGTGGCGGTCGAGCTTCTTGCGGACGTGGACCAGCATGTTGCGCACGATGATGTCGCCGACCTGCTCCAGCTTGACGCAGCCCTCGAGAAGCTCCTGCGTGCGGCGCGCCTCGTCGTCGCTCATGCCCTTGGTGCTGATCTTGGCGAGGTAGAGCTTGATCGCGGCATGCTTGCGGTCGACGCGGTCGTCGAGCGCGGCCAGCGCCTCCATGCGGGCGGGGTCCGGCTCCTCGTAGAGCTCCATGATGCTCTTGAGCATCACCTCGATGGTGTCGCAGACGCCGACGACGGCGCGGCTGACATTGGCGAGCGCCCGCGACGGGCTGCCGAGCGCATCGGGGTCGAGCGCGCTTGCCTCGCGGTCCTCCAGCGCCACGCGCGGCTTGGGCGCCGCACTCGCCAGAACCCTCTCCACCGCGCGGCTGACGAGGCCGGCGAAGGGCAGGCCGAGCACGACCAGCGCGGCATTGAAGAGGATGTGCGCGTGGACGACCTGGAGTGGCGCGCCGGCGCCGAGCATGTCGAGCGGCGGCCGGAAGAGGATGAAGGCGGCAAGCGCCAGCACCGCGCCGACGCCGCGAATGGCGAGGTTGCCGAAGGGCACGGCGCGGCTTTGCAGCGGCATGGTGCGGGACAGGAGCGCGGCGACGAGGCCGCCGCCGAGATTGGCTCCCAGCACCATCACCACGCCGAGCTCGGCCGGCATCAGCCCGCGCGCGGCGAGCGCGGCCGTGAGCAGGACGAAGGCGACGCTGGAGTGGAACAACCACGTCGTCACGGCCGCGATCAGGAAGGCGGTGATCGGGTCGCCCGACAGGTAGTTGACGACGACCGGCAGGATGCGGCTCTCGCGCAGCGGCTCCGACGCCTCGCCGATCAGCCGCAGCGACAGGATCAGGAGGCCGATGCCGACGAGGATCGAGCCGAACTGCCGCCATGCGCGGCGGTCCGTCGAGAGATAGATGACCGCGCCGGCGAAGATCGCCACCGGGATCAGCAGCGACAGATCGTAGCTCAACAGCTTGACCACGAAGGCGGAGCCCAGATCCGCGCCGAGCACGGCCATCAGCCCGGTCGTGCCGGAGACGATGCCGGAGCCCGCGAAGGAGGCGACGAGCAGCGTCACCGCGGTCGCGCTCTGGAAGGCGACGGCCAGCGCGCCGCCTGCGCCGACGGCCATGAGCGGGTTCTTCAGCGTATGGCGCAGCTTGAGCCGCAAGGCGTCGCCATAGGCGTCCTCGACATTGGTGCGCACCATGTGCGTCGCCCACAGGAGGAGCGCGATCGCGCCGCCGAGATGGACGAGAACGAGCGAGCCCGTCATGGCGCGACCGGCGCGCCCGGGAGGCCGCGATGGAACGAAAGGAAGGGGCTCATGGTCCGCAAGTCACGGAAAACGGTACGGTTCTGCATCACCATATATTAGCCGGGTAAATTTTTCATCGTTAATTCGCGGTGCTCTCCCGGCCCGCGCGCCGCGGTCCATTCGTCCTCCGCTCGCCTGTGAATCCCGTGCATGCGGCGCGTTTGCGGTCGCGCCGCCTGCGGACGCCTCTTATATAGGGTGTCTGGACGAGATTTTTCCGATGCGCTTTTCTCCTGCCTTTCTCGACGAGATACGCGACCGCGTGCCGATTTCCTCGGTGATCGGCAGCCGCGTGACGTGGGACAGGCGCAAGACCAACCCGCAGCGCGGCGACTACTGGGCCTGCTGCCCGTTCCACGGCGAGAAGAGCCCGTCCTTCCACTGCGAGGACCGCAAGGGGCGCTATCACTGCTTCGGCTGCGGCGTGTCGGGCGACCACTTCAAGTTCCTGACCGAGCTCGACGGCATGAGCTTCCCCGAGGCGGTTGAGCGCGTGGCCGAGATGGCCGGCGTGCCGATGCCGGCGCGCGACGAGGCGGCCGAGCGGCGCGAGCAGGCACGCGCCAGCCTGACCGACGTGATGGAGCTTGCCGCCCGCTTCTTCCAGGAGAAGCTGCAGGCGGCCGAAGGCGCGAAGGCGCGCGCCTATCTGCGCGAGCGCGGGCTTTCCTCGGTCACGCAGCAGACGTTCCGCCTCGGCTATGCGCCCGACAGCCGCAACGCGCTCAAGGAGCATCTGGCCGGCAAGGGCGTCGCGCGCGAGCAGATCGAGGCCTGCGGGTTGGTGGTGTACGGGCCGGACATCCCCGTCTCCTACGACCGCTTCCGCGACCGGGTGATGTTCCCGATCGAGGATGCGCGCGGCCGGGTCATCGCCTTCGGCGGGCGGGCGCTGTCGAAGGACGTGCCGGCGAAGTATCTGAACTCCAACGACACCGAGCTCTTCCACAAGGGCAACGTGCTCTACAACTTCGCCCGCGCCCGCAAGGCGAAGGGCCAGGACGGCACGGTAATCGCCGTCGAGGGCTACATGGACGTGATCGCGCTGGCGCAGGCCGGGTTCGGCAACGCGGTGGCGCCGCTCGGCACGGCGCTGACCGAGAACCAGCTCGAGCTCCTGTGGCGCATGACGGGCGAGCCGGTGCTGTGCTTCGACGGCGACCAGGCCGGGCTGAAGGCGGCGTGGCGGGCGGCCGACCTTGCCCTGCCGCTGGTCGCGCCCGGCCGCACGCTGCGCTTCGCGCTGCTGCCGGAAGGGCAGGACCCCGACGATC
>JACZJD010000709.1 GCA_014860725.1 Aquamicrobium sp. | reverse complement strand
CCGGCAAGCTCCTTCTCGAAGAAGAAGTCGGCATAGGCGTTGTCGTTGTAGCGCGCGATCTCGCGGTAGCCGGCCTTGCGGTAGAGCGCCTGCGCCTCCCCGAGCGCCCGGTTGGTGTCGAGGCGCACGCGCCTCAGGCCGAGGTTGCGCGCCTGCGCCTCCAGCGCGTCGAGCAGCCGCCGCGAGAGGCCGAAGCCGCGCACCTGCGGCGCGATCCACATGCGCTTGATCTCGCCCGTTTCGGCGTCGAGCGCCCGCACGGCGCCGCAGCCGACCGGCCGGCCATCGAGCCGGGCGAGCATGAAGCATCCCATCTCAGCCGCCGCGCCGCTCGCATATCCGCCGCTGCCCGGATCGAACCCCCGCTCGAACCGCCGGTCGAGCTCGCGGTAATAGGCCTCGACACAGAGCTGCGCGTCGGCGCTGTCGTCCGGCTCGACGGCGATGGTCACGGCCGCCGCCGTCATCAGCCGCTCGACCTCGCCCATCGCGGCAACGAGGCGGGACCGCTGCGCCGCGCTCAGCGGGCCGAGGACCGACCGCGCGAAATCGTCTGACAGCGCATCATAGGCCGCGTGCTCGGCGCGGCCCTTGGCCGTGAGGCTGAGGCGCCGCCGCCGCTTGTCGTCCGGGTCGTCCTCGACCGCGACGAGCCCTTCGGCCGCCAGCGACTTCAGCAGCCGGCTCATATAGCCGGAATCGAGGCCCAGCCTTTCGCGCAGAAGGCGCAGGTCCCCGCCCTCCGGCCCGATCTCGAACAGGAGGCGCGCCTGCCCGAGCGGCCGGCCGCGTCCGAGATAGCTGCCGTCGAGGACGCCGATGCGCAATGTCACCGCCCGGTTGAAGCGGCGAAGCTGTTCGATATCCGCGTGTTCCATTCTCTGACTTAAGTCAGATATTTTCGGCGATGGCAAGAGCGAAGCGTTCTCGCCTTGAATTCGCGGCCCTGTTGGTGGAAGGCTTCGCCGATGGAATGGCGAGACGAGGGAATCATTCTCGGCACGAGGAAGCATGGCGAGACGAGCGCCATCCTCGAGGTGATGACGCGCGCCCACGGCCGCCATCTCGGCCTCGTGCGCGGCGGCCGCTCGCGGCGCATGCAGCCTGTGCTGCAGCCGGGCAACCGCGTCGATCTCGTCTGGCGCGCCCGTCTCGACGAGCATCTGGGGCTCTGGCAGGTGGAGCCGCTCGAATTGCACGCCGCGCGGCTGTTCGACAGCGCCTGCGGCGTCTACGGCCTGCAGACCGTCGCCGCGCATCTGAGGCTGCTGCCCGAGCGCGATCCCCATGCCGGCCTCTACGAGATGCTGGCGCTGCTGATCGGCCATCTCGACGATCCGGCCGCCGCGGGCGAGCTGGTGGTGCGCTTCGAGCTTCTGGTGCTGGACGAGCTCGGCTTCGGCCTCGACCTCGGGCAATGCGCGGCGACCGGCCGCAACGATGACCTCGCCTGGGTCTCGCCGAAGTCCGGCCGCGCCGTCAGCCGCGAGGCGGGCGCGCCCTGGGCCGACAGGATGCTGCCGCTGCCGCCCTTCCTGCGCCGCGGCGCAGGAAGGGCGGCAGCGGCAGCATCCTGTCGGCCCAGGGCGCGCCCGCCTCGCGGCTGACGGCGCGGCCGGACTTCGGCGAGACCCAGGCGAGGTCATCGTTGCGGCCGGTCGCCGCGCATTGCCCGAGGTCGAGGCCGAAGCCGAGCTCGTCCAGCACCAGAAGCTCGAAGCGCACCACCAGCTCGCCCGCGGCGGCCGGATCGTCGAGATGGCCGATCAGCAGCGCCAGCATCTCGTAGAGGCCGGCATGGGGATCGCGCTCGGGCAGCAGCCTCAGATGCGCGGCGACGGTCTGCAGGCCGTAGACGCCGCAGGCGCTGTCGAACAGCCGCGCGGCGTGCAATTCGAGCGGCTCCACCTGCCAGAGCCCCAGATGCTCGTCGAGACGGGCGCGCCAGACGAGATCGACGCGGTTGCCCGGCTGCAGCACAGGCTGCATGCGCCGCGAGCGGCCGCCGCGCACGAGGCCGAGATGGCGGCCGTGGGCGCGCGTCATCACCTCGAGGATGGCGCTCGTCTCGCCATGCTTCCTCGTGCCGAGAATGATTCCCTCGTCTCGCCATTCCATCGGCGAAGCCTTCCACCAACAGGGCCGCGAATTCAAGGCGAGAACGCTTCGCTCTTGCCATCGCCGAAAATATCTGACTTAAGTCAGAGAATGGAACACGCGGATATCGAACAGCTTCGCCGCTTCAACCGGGCGGTGACATTGCGCATCGGCGTCCTCGACGGCAGCTATCTCGGACGCGGCCGGCCGCTCGGGCAGGCGCGCCTCCTGTTCGAGATCGGGCCGGAGGGCGGGGACCTGCGCCTTCTGCGCGAAAGGCTGGGCCTCGATTCCGGCTATATGAGCCGGCTGCTGAAGTCGCTGGCGGCCGAAGGGCTCGTCGCGGTCGAGGACGACCCGGACGACAAGCGGCGGCGGCGCCTCAGCCTCACGGCCAAGGGCCGCGCCGAGCACGCGGCCTATGATGCGCTGTCAGACGATTTCGCGCGGTCGGTCCTCGGCCCGCTGAGCGCGGCGCAGCGGTCCCGCCTCGTTGCCGCGATGGGCGAGGTCGAGCGGCTGATGACGGCGGCGGCCGTGACCATCGCCGTCGAGCCGGACGACAGCGCCGACGCGCAGCTCTGTGTCGAGGCCTATTACCGCGAGCTCGACCGGCGGTTCGAGCGGGGGTTCGATCCGGGCAGCGGCGGATATGCGAGCGGCGCGGCGGCTGAGATGGGATGCTTCATGCTCGCCCGGCTCGATGGCCGGCCGGTCGGCTGCGGCGCCGTGCGGGCGCTCGACGCCGAAACGGGCGAGATCAAGCGCATGTGGATCGCGCCGCAGGTGCGCGGCTTCGGCCTCTCGCGGCGGCTGCTCGACGCGCTGGAGGCGCAGGCGCGCAACCTCGGCCTGAGGCGCGTGCGCCTCGACACCAACCGGGCGCTCGGGGAGGCGCAGGCGCTCTACCGCAAGGCCGGCTACCGCGAGATCGCGCGCTACAACGACAACGCCTATGCCGACTTCTTCTTCGAGAAGGAGCTTGCCGG
>JACZJD010000708.1 GCA_014860725.1 Aquamicrobium sp. | reverse complement strand
GGCCTCGTCCGTCCATGTCACCTTCGCCGAGGCGCCGGACATCGCCGCGCTCGAGGAGGCGGGCTTCCTTCACCGCACCGACACGCAGTTCCATTTCCTCAACGAGGGCTACGGCAGCTACGACGACTTCCTCGCCACGCTCGCCTCGCGCAAGCGCAAGGCGCTGAAGCGGGAGCGGCGCGAGGCGGTTGCGGCGGGAATCGAGATCGACCGGCTCACCGGCCGCGACCTGACCGAAGCGGCGTGGGACGATTTCTTCGCCTTCTACATGGATACGGGCAGCCGCAAATGGGGCCGCCCCTATCTCAACCGCCGGTTCTTCTCACTCGTCGGCGAGCGCATGGCCGACGACGTGCTGCTAGTGATGGCGCGGCGCGGCGGCCGCTACATCGCAGGCGCGATCAACTTCATCGGCGCCGACACGCTCTACGGCCGCAACTGGGGCTGCATCGAGGACCACCCCTTCCTGCATTTCGAGGTCTGCTACCATCAGGCCATCGACTTCGCGATCGAGCGCGGGCTGAAGACGGTCGAGGCAGGCGCGCAGGGCGAGCACAAGCTGGCGCGCGGCTATCGCCCCGTCATCACCCATTCCGGCCACTACATCGCCCACCCCGGCCTGCGCCGCGCCGTCGCCGACTATCTGGTGCGCGAGCGGCGCGAGGTGGAGGCAGTAGGGCAGTATCTGGAGGAGCACGCGCCGTTCAGGAAGGAAGGGAGTAGGGAATAGCGAGCAGTGAGCAGGAAACAGGCAACGGCGTAGACCTTCCCGTTCCTATTCGCTACTCACTACTCGCTATTCCCTACTCACTCGGAGTTCCCATGACTTCGCCCGCCTACGACACCGACAACGTCTTCGCCAAAATCCTTCGCGGCGAGCTTCCGGCGCACAAGCTCTACGAGGACGACGACACCTTCGCCTTCATGGACATCATGCCGCGCGGCGACGGGCACTGCCTCGTCATCCCGAAGAAGCCGTCCCGCAACATCCTCGACGTCGATGCGCAGAGCCTCGCGGCGGTCATCGCGACGACGCAGAAGCTGGCGCGGGCCGTGGTCGCGGCGTTCTCGGCCGACGGCGTCACCGTGCAGCAGTTCAACGAGCAGGCCGGCGGGCAGGTCGTGTTCCACCTGCATTTCCACGTCATCCCGCGCTTCGAGGGCATCGCCCTCAAGCCGCATTCGGGCCAGATGGAGGACCCGGCGGTGCTCACCGCCAACGCGCAGAAGATCAGGGACGCGCTCGCCGCGTCCTGACCGCCCCCTACCCCGAGAAGCCGATATAGGAGAGGCTGGCGAGCAGCACGGCCTCTCCGACGAGAATGCCGATCAAGACGCTCCTGCGCACGAGGAGATAGGCGACGAAGCCCGCCGCGACCGAGATCAGCCGCAGCTCGAGCGGGGCGGCGGCCAGCGCGCCCGACGGGAAGACGACGAGGTTGCCGATGACGGCCGCGACCAGCGCCGTCGCCAGCGCCCTGACGGCGACGAGCGCCTCGGAATCCTCGGCGATCCGCCCGCCGAAATAGACGCCAAGGAAGCGGAAGACGTCCGTCGCCAGCCATCCCGCCGCGAGGATGAAGAGATAGGGCCACCACCAGGTGTCGAACGCGGAGAAGGTCATGCCTCGCCCTCCCCTTCGTCCGGCCCGGGCCTGCCGACCCGGTAGGCGAGATAGGCCGCCGTGCCGCCGATCACGCCCGCGGCCAGAAGGTCGAGGCCCGGAAGATAGACATGGAAGACCGGTCCGAGGACGAGGCCGAACGCCATGGCGTAGTGGCTGGCCGACTCGCGGGCCGACCCCCACAGCGAGGTCAGGAAGTAGAGCGGCGTCAGCATCAGCAGCGCCGCCGACAGCGCCGGCGGCAGGCCGGCGGCCAGCGAATAGACCACCGCCACGACGACCATGTTGGCGATGACCAGCGCGCTGCCCAGCCCGCAATACCAGGCCGTGCGCATCGGGCGCGGCACGGCGCGCAGATGCTCCATCGCCAGCACCCACGAGGTGACGGCGACGAAGTGCGACAGGAGATAGAGCACCAGCGGGCGGGTCCTCTCGGTCCTGAGCTCGGGCACCAGCGACACCACCATCGGCGTCAGCCGCACGGAGGACAGGGCGACGGCGAAGGCGGCGGCCGGCAGGCTCGCCCCGGTCATGATCGCGCCGAGAAGCACGACCTTGGCCGGCAGGGCCCAGACCATGCCGGTCATGAACACCGCCTGCTCGAGCGAGATGCCCGCCTCGCGCGCCAGCCCGGCAAAGCCGACGAAGGCGCTCATCAGGATCAGCAGCGGCACGGAAAAGGAGGTCCGCACGCCGCGCAGGAACCAGCGGCGGTAGTCGGGAAAGGTCGGGGCGGGACTGGAAGCGAGGTTGGCCATTTGCCTGCGCATAGCACGGTGCTCGCGCCGGCGCGACCGTCCTTGTGGGCAAGCCAGCCGCAAGCCTGCCGGCCTAGGATGGCCGAGAGCGACAGGGAGACCATCATCTCGTGCAGATCAACGGCTTTCAGGCGGTGGCGGCGGCAGGGCGTGCCGGCGAGGCAAGAGCGAAAGGCGACCTCGCGGCAAGGCGGGACCAGCCTGTCGACGCGCTCCGCAGCACGACCGACGACAAGGCGCTGGCCAAGGCGCGGCTGGAGCGCGCCAGGCAGTTTCTCGACATGCTGAAACGCTGGGGCTTTCCGCCGGACGTCATCGCCCAGCAGGCGGCCAAGCTCGGAGTCGAGACGAGAGCGGCCTTGCAGCAATACGTGTCGGCGGCAGGCAATGCGGAAGCGGGCGACGCCGATGCCGACCCCGCCGCGCAAGCCGAAGCGGAGCCGCAGGCAGAGGTGGAGGAATCACCGGACGACGCGTCCCCGAGCAGGAGCTTCGTCGAAAAGGCCTATCTGGAGGCCATGGATGGAAGCGGCGCGGCCGGCGGTCTCTCCGCCGAGGACCGCAGGACCATCGCCGAGTTCAGGGCGCTGCTGCGGGAAATCCGCGCCTTGCAGGATTTTGGCCGCCTCGTAGCCTCGCAGGGAGACCTTGCAGAAGGTATCAATCTCCTTGTCCCGGGGCAATTCGCCCAGCCGGGAGCGCAGTGCTCCCAGCGGGATG
>JACZJD010000707.1 GCA_014860725.1 Aquamicrobium sp. | reverse complement strand
ATCTCGCGGCGGGCGAGCGGCCGCAGGGCGTGGTGCCGGCCGGCTGGTGGCAGGCCGCGCGCTCCACCGGCGCATGGACGCTCGTCGGCTGCACCGTGGCGCCGGGCTTCCTGTTCTCGTCGTTCGAGCTGGCCGCGCCGGGCTGGGCGCCGCCGGTCAGAGCAGGAAGCCGAGCGTGATCGCCGCCTGCGCCAGATAGTAGGTGATCCACACCGCCGCGCCGAGCGGTCGCTGCCGCGGCGCATGCGGCGGCAGGAGGAAGCGGCCGGTCGCGAGCAGCGAATCGGACAGCACGAACAGCGCCGCGCCGATCAGGATGATTGGCGAAGGCACGGTCGCCGCCGCCAGCATCATGACGAGGATGGCCGCAGCATAGACGGCGACCGGCAGCCGGCGCACCAGCACCGCGGCTCCGGCGACGGCGAGCAGCGCCAGCGCGAGACGCCACGGCTCGGCCGTCAGGATGGCGAGGCCGCCGCCCACCGACAGGAAGAGCGGCACGTAGGCGAGATGGGCCAGCAGGAAGCTCGCCAGCCCGAGCAGGAACGGCCTTTCGCCGTCCTGCGCCAGGAAGGCGTCGCCGGCCGCGCTGAGCGCCAGCGCGGCGACGAGCAGCACCGGGCCGCCCTGCATCAGGGCGAGCAGCGCCAGGAGCGCCGTCGAGCCCGCCTTGACGACGGTGCGGCGCAGCGACGGCTGCCTTCCCTGCACCGGCAGGTAGAGCAGGGCGGCGATCACCGACAGGAGGAGCGTGCCGTTGGGGAGCGAGTCGATCCCGCCTGCAAAGGGCATCATCGCGCGGCCTTTCGTTCGGTGCCGGCTCTCCGGGCAAACAGCATGGACTTCGCCGCCAGCGCCGCGCCGGCGGTGATCAGCACGCAGGCGGCGACGATGCGGACGCTGGGCTCGGCCATGCCGGCGGCGATCAGCACCAGCGTGGAGAGGAGCGGCGCGGCATAGCTCGCCGCGCCCAGCACCTGGATGTTGCCGTGCTTGACGCCGTGGTCCCAGGCATAGAAGGCCGCGCCCACCGGCATCAGGCCGAGCCCGGCGACGGCGAGCCACTGGCCCGTCCCCTGCGGCCACACCGTCTCCTCGAGCGCCAGATGGCAGAGGAGCGAGAGCAGGGCTGTCGCGGCGCAGAACCACGTCACGACGCTGGTCGGCACCGAGGGGAAGCGCCGCGACAGCAGCGAATAGGCCGACCATGTCAGCGCGCACAGCCCGGCCATGGCGTAGCCGAAGGCGTAGGCCCCGTCGAAGGAAAGCCCGCCGCTCCCGGAGACGATGAGGAAGGCGCCGGAAAGCCCGAGCACCGCGCCGGCGATGTGGTGCCATTGCAGCCGCTCGCCCGGCAGCAGGGCGGAGCCGACGACGATCAGCAGCGGCCACAGATAGGCGATCAGGCTCGCCTCCACGGCCGGCGCGTTGCGCAGCGCCGTGAAGTAGAAGAAATGATAGCCGAACAGGCCGGCGATGCCGATCAGCAAGACGACGGGCGGGATCGGCGGGTGCGCGGCCGGCGGCGCGACGGCGCGCATGACGAGCCCGACCGCCGTGCCGATGGCGAAGGTCATCGCCGACAGCAGGAAGGGCGGCACCGCGCCCGAGCCCGCCGTGAGCAGCGCCAGCAGCGCCCACATGGCGACGGCGGAAAAACCGATCAGCGTGGCGCGCGCCATTGTCCCCTCGTCCCTCGTCGCGAATGTGTCGAAGGGTTAGCCGCGCACGACGCGGCCCGCAATAGGGGAGGGAAAGTTCAGCGCGCCTCGATGCGGGTGGCGAGGATGCGCAGCGTGCCGATCTGGGTGCCGACCGAGGCGTCGACCGGCGTGTAGAGGCCGGTGTCGGCGAGCGGCGCGAAGGTGATGGTGATGCGGCTGCGGTTCTTCAGATAGTCGATCTGCTTGCGGCCCTTGCGGTAGCCGGCCACGGGCACGAAGCTGGCGTTGCAGGTGACGCGGTCGCCCTCGGGCCGGCCGTTCGGCGTGAGCTTCAGGTCGGCGCGCAGCTCGCCGTCGAAGAAGCGCACGGTGCGCGAGCACACCTCGTCCGGCCGCGACGCGACGACGAGCGCGGAGGAGAGCGGGTCGAGCGCGGCCTTGAGATGGCCGGCCGAGACGGGAACCCATGTCGCGGGGTTGCGCTTGGGCTCCGGCGTGTTGACGACGCTCCTGACCTCGTCGCCGGCGAAGCGGATCGCGGTCCGGCCCTTCTTGCGGCCGGAGACGTAGTCGGCGTCGAAGGCGGTGGGCCGGACGCCGTCGCGGCGGATCGCGCCCTGCGCCCTGGTCGTGCCCTTGGTATCGTCGAAGATGCGGGCGAGGCCAGAGCTCGACACCGAGCCCTCTATGCTGAAGCGGTCCGGGGTGAAGGTGCTGTCGAACCGCGCCCTGGCCACGGGCAGGCCGAGCAGCGTCACCGTGTAGTCGGCGCGAAAGGCGCGCGTCTCCGCGGCCGCGGCGGGGCCGGCAGGGACTGAAACGAGGGCGGCGAGGCCCATGGCGGCGAGAAGGCGAAGCATGGCTCCCGCTTGCCGGGAAAATCCGGCGATTCTATGAGGCGGACGGCCACCGGAGCCATCCGGCTGCGGGCGTTGGCGCTGCCCCTCACCTGCCTGCCGGCATCCTCTCCCCGCAGGCGGGGAGAGGAGAGGCTGCCGCAACGTCGCCGCTTCCCCTTCTCCCCCTCCCGCCTGCGGGGAGAAGGTGGCCCGAAGGGCCGGATGAGGGGCGGCGCCGGCCTTCGTGAATCGATCTCTCCGCCCCGGCCGCACGCCTCCGCCCGAAACCTTCTTGACCCGGCCGGCAAATGCCACTATGGAACGGCGACTTTTCCAGAGGCCGCCTGAACACTGCCCGCGCGCCGTTCGCTGATGGTGCGGCAGTCCGGCATGGCCCGGCAACGAAACGAAGGTGCATACCATGTCCCGCGCTTGCGAACTGACCGGCAAGGCCGTCCTGACCGGCAACAATGTCAGCCATGCCAACAACAAGACGAAGCGCCGCTTCCTGCCCAACCTGTGCGACGTGACGCTGCAGTCGGAAGCGCTCGGCCAGAACGTGCGCCTGCGCATCACGGCCCACGCGCTGCGCTCGGTCGAGCATCGCGGCGGTCTCGACGCCTTCCTGCTCAAGGCCGACGCCTCGGAGCTGTCGCAGCGCGCGCGCCTGCTCAAGAAGCAGATCGCCAAGAAGCTGGCCGCGGAGCAGGCTGCCTGAGCAGCCGCGTCCCGCGTTTCTGATGCTTGCGGCGGGCTCGCTGCTCGCCGGCTGGTTCCATCACCCAGGATAAAAAAATGACTTGGCAGATTCCCGTCCGGCACGTCCCGGTATGGCCCTTCGTGGCGGCAATGGCCGCCACCGTCGCCGCCTCCAACTTCCTCGTCCAGTTTCCCTTCGCCCATTTCGGGCTCCAGGATCTCCTGACCTGGGGCGCCTTCACCTATCCGGTCGCCTTCCTCGTCACCGACCTCGCCAACCGCAACCACGGCGCGGCCGCGGCGCGCAAGGTGGTCTATGCCGGCTTTGCGGTCGCGGTGGTGCTGTCGGTGTGGCTGGCGACGCCGCGCATCGCCATCGCCTCGGGCACCGCCTTCCTCGTCGCCCAGCTGATCGACGTCGCCGTGTTCGAGCGGCTGCGCCGCAACGTCTGGTGGCAGGCGCCGCTGGTCTCGTCGGTGATCGGCTCGGTGATCGACACGGTGCTGTTCTTCTCGCTGGCCTTCGCCGCGCGCTTCGCGGCGCTCGACACCGGGCTCGGCCGCGAGGACGGCTCGCTCGGCTTCGCCGTGCCGTTCGTGCTCGGCGGCGAGGTGCCGCTGTGGGTGTCGCTGGCGCTCGGCGACTTCTGCGTCAAGATCGTCATGGCGCTCGTCGCCCTCGTGCCCTACGGCGCGCTGCTCTCGGTGCTGAAACCCGCAAGGGCGTGATCCGGCGGAACAACCGAGCATCCCGACGGATGCCGCACCGTCCGGCACGGGTCCGAATTTCCCCTCATCCTCTCCCCGTTCACGGCGGGGCGATCGCTTATGGCGGGACGCCGCCACCGCCGTCATCCCGGCCGACCGAGCGAAGCGAGGGAGAGCCGGGACCCATTGAGCAGCACGGCCGGGTTCAAGGCTTGCGAGACGATCCTGACGTGCGCCAGCGTGAGGACCGGGCCGTGCCCGACGATGGTGCGGCCAATGGGTCCCGGCTCTGCGGGCGCTTCGCGCCCTTGGCCGGGATGACGGGCGGGTGGCGTTTGGCCGCGATGACGACGGCGGGTGGCGCTCAGCGCATCTGCAGCAGGCGTTCGAGGTAGTCGCGCTCGATCTCGGGGCTGAGCGCGTTGCCGAGGCGGCGGCGAATCTCGTCGAGGATGCGGCGGGCGCGCTCGACGTCGATCTCGTCGGGAACCTTGACCGAATCGCCGAAGTCCGGGCCGGTGGTGGCGCGCGGCCGGCCGAGCGGGTCGCGGTCGGACGATTGCTGGCGTCCGCCTTCGCCGCTGCCCTGGCCGTCGCGGCGCATCGCCTGCTGCATCTGCTGCATCATGTCCTGCGCGCCGCGGCGCAGCGCCTCCAGCGC
>JACZJD010000706.1 GCA_014860725.1 Aquamicrobium sp. | reverse complement strand
TCTCCGGGCCGGCCTCCGCACGGCGTCCGTCCCGCGGCCGCGGCCGCAAGAAGGCGAAGCGCGGCGGTGTCTTCGGCTTCCTGCGCCGGTCGGTCTACTGGGCGATGGTGCTGGGGCTGTGGGCCGGCATCGCCGGCGCGGGCCTTGTCGCCTATTACGGCGCCAAGATGCCGGCCGCGACCACCTGGGCCGTCCCGGACCGCCCGCCCAACGTGCGCATCGTCGACGCCCACGGCCAGCTCGTCGCCAATCGCGGCATGACAGGCGGCGAGGCCGTCGGCCTGCACGAGATGTCGCCCTTCATCCCGCAGGCCGTCATCGCCATCGAGGACCGCCGCTTCCATTCGCATTTCGGCGTCGATCCCATCGGCCTCGCCCGCGCCATGGTCTCGAACGTCGTCGACCGGCGCTTCAGCCAGGGCGGCTCGACGCTGACGCAGCAGCTCGCCAAGAACCTGTTCCTCAAGCCCGAGCGCACCATCGAGCGCAAGGTGCAGGAGGTGCTGATGGCGCTGTGGCTGGAGCGCACCCACACCAAGGACCAGATCCTCGAGATGTACCTGAACCGGGTCTATTTCGGCTCCGGTTCCTACGGCGTCGAGGCCGCGTCCCGGCGCTATTTCGGCAAGTCCGCGCGCGACGTGTCGCTGTCGGAGGCGGCGCTGCTCGCCGGCCTCCTCAAGGCGCCGTCGCGGCTGTCGCCGGCGTGCGACCCGCAGGCCGCCGAAAGCCGCGCCCAGCTCGTGCTCGCCGCCATGCGCGACCAGGGCATGATCGGCGACAGCCAGCTCGCCACGGCCATGAGCACGCCTGCCGTGCGCGCCGCCGCCTACTGGACCGGCTCCGAGCACTATGTGGCCGACCGGGTGATGGAGGAGCTGCCGCAGCTGATCGGCGAGGTGCGCCACGATCTCGTGGTCGAGACCACCGTCGATCTCGTGCTGCAGACCTTCGCCGAGGCCTCGATCCGCCGGCTGATCGACGCCGAGGGCAAGAAGCACAATGTCAGCCAGGGCGCGCTCGTCTCCATCGACGCCTCGGGCGCGGTGCGCGCCATGGTCGGCGGCTACGACTACGCCACCAGCCAGTTCGACCGCGCCTCCGAGGCGCGCCGCCAGCCAGGCTCGGCCTTCAAGCCCTTCGTCTTCATGGCGGCGATGGAGAACGGCCTGTCGCCCGACACCGTGCGCAACGACGCGCCGATCAGGATCGGCAAGTGGGCGCCGAAGAACTACGGCGACAAGTATTACGGGCAGGTCTCGCTGACGACGGCGCTGGCGAAGTCGCTGAACTCGGTCGCGGTGCAGCTTGCGCAGGAGGTCGGCCCGGCCGCCGTGGTCGAGACCGCGTGGCGCATGGGCATCGAATCCAACCTCGAGCCGAACCTCTCCATCGCGCTCGGCACCTCCGAGGTGACGCCGCTCGAGCTGACCGCGGCCTACGTGCCCTTCGCCAATGGCGGCTACCGGCCCGACATCCACTTCGTCCAGCGCGTGCGGACGGCAAAGGGCGAGGTGCTCTACGAGCATCGCAACGCCTCCGGCCCGCGCATCGCCCGGCCCGAGGTGATCGGCGCCATGAACGCGATGATGGCGCAGACCATCGCCGAGGGCACGGCGCGGCGCGCCGCCTTCGGCTGGCCTGCGGCCGGCAAGACCGGCACCTCGCAGAACTCGCGCGACGCCTGGTTCATCGGCTACACCGCCAACCTCACCACCGGCGTCTGGTTCGGCAACGACGACGGCGCGCCGACCAAAAACATTACCGGCGGCTCGCTGCCGGCGACGGCGTGGAACGAGTTCATGGCCGCCGCCCATGAGGGCGTGCCGGTGGCGCGGCTGCCGGGCGGCTGGAATGCCGGCCTGATCGGCCGCGTGGAGGGCATCCTGCGCGACGAGGCGCGGGCGGCGGCGCCCGTGCCGCAGGAG
>JACZJD010000105.1 GCA_014860725.1 Aquamicrobium sp. | reverse complement strand
CCGCGCCTGGGCGAAGCGCGAGCTCGCCCGGCTGTTCCCGTTCCTCGGCGATGTCGCCTTCGAGAGCGCCTGGTACGGCAAGATCGGCATGACGGTGGACGCCACGCCCCGCTTCCACCGCTTCGCGCGCAACGTGGTCGGCTTTTCCGGCTACAACGGCCGCGGCATCTCGCCGGGCACGGTGTTCGGCCGCTGCCTGGCGCGGCTGATCGCGGGCGAGATCGGCGAGGAGGACCTGCCGCTCCCCGTCACCGACCCGCGCGCGCAAAGCTTCCGGGCGCTGAGGGAAGGCTACTACGAGGCCGGCGCGCAGCTCGCGCATTTCTTCGGCGCGCGCTTGTAGCTCCCCGCTGTCACACCCTGGTGCCGACCTGCGTCAGCAGCCACGCCTTGAACGCCTGCGACAGCGGGTGCTCGCGCTTGCTCTCGGGAAAGACGATGTAATAGCTGTTCTCGGTGGTCATCGGCCGGTCGAAGGCGATGCGCAGGCGGCCGGAGGCGAGATCGCTCTCGATCAGGTAGAGCGGCAGCAGCGCGAAGCCCATGCCGGCGGCCGCCGCCTCGATGATCATGGCGAACTGGTCGAAGCGGTTGCCGCGATAGGCGTCGGCGCCGTCGAGGCCGTTCATCTCGAACCAGCTCGCCCATTGCTTCGGCCGCGTGGCGAGATGCAGCAGCGGCTGGCCGGCGAGGTCTTCCGGCCCGCCCGGCGCGGCCGCCTCGATCAGCGACGGGCTGGCGACAGGCAGGATGATCTCGCTGCACAGATAGGTGCAGGTCGCATGCGCCCAGACCGGCTGACCGAAATGGATCGCAAGGTCGAAATCCTCGGCCTCGAAGTCGAACGGCTCGACGCGCGAGGCGACGTCGATGACCGTGCCGGGATGCCGGCGCATGAAGTCGGGCAGGCGCGGCATCAGCCAGCGGCTGGCGAAGGTCGGCAGGCAGGCGAGCGCGAGCGTGCTGGTGGCCTGCGCCGAGGCGCGCGCCCGCACCACCATCTCCTCCGACTGGTGCAGGATGCGGCGCACCTCCGGCAGCAGCCGGCGGCCGGCATCCGACAGCACCACGCGCTTCCTCACCCGCTCGAACAGCAGCAGGCCGAGCTGCTCCTCCAGCGCCTTGATCTGCCGGCTCACCGCGCTCTGCGTCAGGTTGAGCTCGGTGGCGGCAAGCGTGAAGTTGCCGTGGCGCGCCGCGCATTCGAAGGCCTGCAGCACGGCCAGATCGGGTATCAGCGTCCGGCTGAGCTTCATTCCCGCCTCGCATCAATACAGTCGGATTCATCGCAATCGCCGGCCGGAAAGGCCGGGTAAGGTTCCAGGATAGAATGATCGGCGATCCGTTTCCAATAACTTCCGGCCAAGGGCTCCCCGCGGTTTCGCGCCTCCTGCGCGGCTGTCTTTCGCCGCGGCGGGCGATATTGTCCGGGCACGGGACCGCGCGCCGATTCGCTCGCGCGCATCCGGGGCCGCGGCCGCACCCGGCCTTGCGCAACCGGCATAATCTTCAAACGGACGGCTTTCAGCCGGCATGACGACGGGAGACGAGACCATGACCAAGACCATCAACGTGAGGCAGGAGACCGAGCGCCTGCTCGACGCGCTCGGCGTTGCGCGCGACGCGTGGACCAAGGGCGCGATGCCTTCCTTCAGCCCGGTCAGCGGCGAGGAGATCGCCAGGGTCAGGGCGGCTACCGCCGCCGAGGCCGCCGGCGCCATCGACGCCGCCCACGACGCGTTCAAGGCG
>JACZJD010000705.1 GCA_014860725.1 Aquamicrobium sp. | reverse complement strand
TCGGCAAGGCGATGGGCGCGCGCGTGGTGGCGGCCGCCTCCAGCGAGGCCAAGCTGGCCGTCGCCCGGACCGCCGGCGCCGACGAAACCGTGCTCTACCCCCCGCAGCCGCCCGCTGCGCGCGACGGGCAGAGAGCGCTGGCCGCGGCCTTCAAGGCCGCCTGCGGCGAGGACGGCGCCGCGGTCGTCTTCGACCCTGTCGGCGGCGCCTATGCCGAGCCGGCGCTCAGGGCCATCGCCTGGGAAGGCCGGTATCTGGTGATCGGTTTCCCGGCCGGCATCCCGAGCATTCCGCTGAATCTGCCGCTGCTGAAGAGCTGCGACATACGCGGCGTGTTCTGGGGCGCGGCGATCGAGCGCGACCCCGAAGGGCACCAGCGCGCGGTCGGCGAGCTGGTCGAGTTCTATCGCGCCGGCCGGATCAAGCCCCTGATCCATGCCCGTTTCGGGTTCGGGGAGGCCGGCGCGGCAATCGCCATGCTGGCGACGCGCGGCGTCGCCGGCAAGGTCGTCGTGACGGTCGATTGACGGATTCACGAAGGGCGGGCGCGAGGTTGTGAGCCATGGCGCATGAGGACGGCACTGTGCGGGTAGCGATGATCACCGGCGGCGGCAGCGGGGTGGGCGCGGCAGCCGCCAGACTGTTCGCCGCCCGCGGCTGGAACGTCGCGATCAACTACCGCAGCAAGGCCGCGGAAGCCGAGCAGGTGGCCGGGGATTGCCGCGAGCACGGCGTCGAGGCGCTGACGCTGCAGGGCGACGTGGCGGACGACGGGCACTGCAGGCGGATGGCCGCCGCGACGGCGGAGCGGTTCGGCCGGATCGACGCCCTCGTCTGCAGCGCGGGCGCGACGCAGTTCACGCGGCTTTCCGATCTCGACGCCCAGAACGCCGAGGATTTCCAGCGCGTCTTCGCCGTCAACGCTCTCGGCCCCTACCAGATGGCGCGCGCGGCCGCGCCGTGGCTGACCGCCGGCGGCCGGGGCGCGATCGTCAACATCTCCTCCATCGCCGCCAAGAACGGCAACGGCACGTCGCTCGCCTATATCGCCTCCAAGGGCGCGCTCAACAGCCTGACCCTAGCGCTGGCGCGGCTGCTGGCGCCGGAGGTGCGGGTGAACGCCGTGCTTCCCGGCATGATCGACACCGGCTGGTTCGACGACGCGCTGACCGAGGAAGCGCTCGCGACGATCAAGGGCAATTTCATGAAGGCCTCCGCCCTCGGCGTCGTGTCGACCGCCGAGGACATCGCCAGGGGTGCGGTCTTTCTTGCCGTGGACGCGACGACGACGACCGGTCAGCTCATCACCATCGACGCCGGCTATACGCTCGGCCGCGCCGTCCGCATATCGAACTAGACCGGCCTGCCGCCGGCGTCCCCCCGAGAGGAAACGGGAGAAGACGGGAGAAGACGATGTCGCGCTACGACGACCTGATGGCGTTCGAGTTCCCGAACGTCGAGCACACCTACCGGCAACGCGACACCATCCTCTACGCCCTGGGCGTCGGCGCGGGCTGGGACTGGCGCGACCCGGCCGAGCTTCGCTTCGTCTACGAGAAGGATCTGGCGACGCTGCCGTCGATGGCCGTGACGCTCGCCTATCCGGGCTTCTGGTATCGCGACCTCGATCCGGGCCTCGACTTCACGCGGGTCGTGCACGCCTCGGAGCGCATCGAGATTCACCGGCCGCTGCCGGCCGCCGCGACCGTTTCGGCCAAGCCGGAAATCGTCGCGATCCACGACCGGGGCGAAGGCCGCGGCAGCCTGATCGTCAGCCGCCGCGACATCCTGGAGGCGGGGTCGAGCGAACCCGTAGCCACCGTGCAGCAGACGGCGTTCTGCCGCGGCGACGGCGGGCTGGGAGGCCCGATGGTGCCGGCGCCCGCGCCGAATCCCCTGCCGCAGCGCGCGCCCGACCATGTCGCCGAGGTGCCGGTATCGCCCCAGGCCGCGCTGATCTACAGGCTGTCGGGCGACTACAACCCGCTCCATGTCGATCCCGATTTCGCTGCCGCCGCCGGCTTCGAGCACCCGATCCTGCACGGGCTCTCGACCTACGGCCACGTCTGCCGCCAGCTCGTCAAGGCGCGCGGCGCCGACGCGTTCATGCGCATGATGGATTGCCGCTTCACCGCGCCGGTCTTCCCCGGCGACACGCTGACGACGCGGATCTGGTTCGACGGCCCGGTGGCGAGCTTTCAGGCGCAGGTCGGCGCACGCACCGTCATCGACAACGGCATCGCCGAGTTCGCCTGAGGCGCGGCCCGTCAGCCGTTGAGGATCAGCGACGGATCGATCCGGTCGTCGAGGCTGAGCTTGGCCATGAGCCAGCCGCGCTTGAGGTCCTGGATGTGCTTGGTCATCCACAGCACGGCATGCTCGGAATCGCGCTGCTCGATGCCGGCAAGCACCTCCCGGTGCGCGACGAGCAGGCGGCCGTCGGCCTGCGGCAGGCGGGGGCGGAACGCCTCGAACGTCGGGTAGAGCAGCAGCCCGATCGGCTCGCGGCACAGGAGCAGCGCCTTGTTCTTCGCGAACGACGAGACCAGCGTGTGGAACTCGAGGTCGAGGGCGCCGGGCGACTCCCCGCGCTCGATCACCGCGGCCGTCGCCTCGACATTCTCGCGCAGAAGCTTGACGTCCGCCTGCGTCGCGTTCTTCGCCGCGAGCCCGGCGGCGAGCGGCTCCAGAACGAAGGCGACGTCCCACAGCTCGCGGAACGTCACCTCGTGCATCACCAGCGCGCGCGTCGTGCGCGGCGCGAGATCGGCGTGATGAGGCACGGTGACGAGCAGCCGCTTGCGGCCCTGCCGCCGGACAAGGCCCTCGCTCTCGAGCTGCCGGATGCCTTCGCGCACCGTCGACCTGTTGACGCCGAACTGGGCGGCCAGCTCGGCCTCGCTCGGCAAGGGCTGGCCCGGCTTGATCGCTCCCGACAGGATATGGCGCTGCAATTCCCGGGAGACGACCTGATAAGCCGGCTGCACGTTCAGCT
>JACZJD010000704.1 GCA_014860725.1 Aquamicrobium sp. | reverse complement strand
GGGCAGGGGATCGAGCGGCAGATGGGCGCCGGCCGGGTTCTCGTCGGGGTGCGGCGGGCGCCCCGGATGCTGGCGGGAGGGCGTCATGCCGGCTCTCCGGCGCGGGCCCTGTCGCGCTCGGCCGCGGCCAGCGCGGTGACGCGCAGCCACGACGAGGTCTCGCGCAGCGACTGGTCGACCGGCTTCTGGACGGCGAGGATCGCGTCGCCGCCGCGCATGCGCTGCGCGCCTTCCCACGCCTTGACCCAGACGCAGGGCATGTCCGGCTCGACCTCGCAATGGCCGTTGGCCCGCACGCCGCCGCACGGGCCGTTGCGCAGCTGCTTGGGGCAGTTCATCGGGCAGGACATGCCGGTGGAGGAGAGCACGCACTGCCCGCACATGCGGCAGTCGAAGAGCAGGCCCTTGACGTGCCGCTCGACGAACTTCACCGGCTTCTCCGCGCGCCGGTAGCCGACCGCCCGCCACAGCGGATGCAGCATCAGGAAGGCGGCGGCGAAGCGGCCGTAGAACCATTCGAGACCGCGCGCGTGGCGCACGGACCACTGCCTGAGCGACCAGCGCCGCTGCACCCGCCGCTGCGGCGACGTGTCGGCCGGCCGGTAGGCCGTCTTCTTCGCCAAAACAGCAGCGGGTTTCGCGTCAGCCATTGTCGTCCTTGCCGCCTGCCTTCTTGCCGCCTGCCTTGACGAGCGCCACCAGGCGCTCGCGGTCGTATTCCCGATCGAGCGTCGCGGCCGCCCTGTCGGCCTCGGCCTCGAGATCGTCGGAGACGGGCACGGGGTCGGCCTTGCGCCAGTCGGCGAGGTAGGCGTCGCTGTCCCTGGCGTCGGTGCGCATGGCGCACATGTCGATCGCCTCGGTGAAGCGCAGCGGCAGCTCGCGCTTGGCGCTCTGCCTGCCCTTCCTGACGATCACCTGAGCGGGGATGTCGCGCCAGTAGACCACGATCAAGTCCGCCATGTCCTGTCTCCATCTGTTCATGAGCATTGTCGGAAGGGGGTTCGCCCGCTTGCTGCCGCGCGACGGCGGCAGCTTCAAAAGCGACGCGTCATGCGCCGGGCTTCGATGCCGCCCGCCTGAGCGCCGGTTCGAGATCGCCGTAGCCGGTGATGCGCTTCTCGTAGGCGAGGCCGAGCATCTGCGCGGCACGGATCGCGACCTGCTCCAGCTCCGGGTCTTCGGTCTGGGCGAGATAGACGACCTTCTCGTAATTGGCGAAGAAGTCGCGGGCCAGCTCCGGGTGGCGGTCGAGGCCGAGCGGCCGGACGAAGAAGGCGTCGAACTGCCGGCAGAGAAAGTCGGTCATGTAGAACGCCGTGACGTCGGCGTCGGCGACGGCCGCGAAGGCGGCCTCGCCCTGATAGAAGGCGAAGCAGTGCGGCCCTTCCATGCGCGCGACGCCGTGCTTCTCCAGCACCTTGTCGAGCAGGCCGCCGGTGCCGCAATCGGCGTAGCCGATGAATATCTGCTCGTAGCCGTCGGCCCTGGCCTTGCCGATCGCCGTGTCCATGGCGGCGGGGATGCGGTCGGGATGGAAGTGAAGCTCGGCCGGCAGGCAGGTGAGGTCGAGATGGGCGAGCCCCAGCCGTTCCTTCACGGCCAAAACCTCGCGCGCGAGCATGCCGCAGGCGATGACCAGAACCTTTTGCGGCGTGCCGCGTTCCATTGCCATCACCCGAAGCGGCGCGCCCGGTGCGCGCAATGGATGCGGAGAACGGTCATGACCTCATCAGCCATCAAGCTTGCCGTCCTTATGCTCGTCGCCGGCATGGCGGCCGGCTGCGCCAACACCATACGCGGCATCGGACAGGATACCGCCAATGCGGTCGAGGCGACGCAGGATGCCGGCCAGAGGGTCGAACGCGCCACGTACTGACGGCGAAGCGGCGGCGTCCGCCGCGGCTCAGGCCGCGTGGACGTTGTGCTTGCGCTTCATGAAGTCCTTGGCGGTCTCGACCGCGACGGCGGCGTCGCGGCAGTAGGCGTCGGCGCCCACGGCCTTGCCGAACTCCTCGTTGAGCGGCGCGCCGCCGACCAGCACGACGTAGTCGTCGCGGATGCCCTTTTCCTTCAGCGTGTCGATCACGACCTTCATGTAGGGCATGGTCGTGGTCAGCAGCGCCGACATGCCGACGATGTCCGGCTTGTGCTCCTCGATGGCGGCGAGATAGCTCTCGACCGGGTTGTTGATACCGAGGTCGACGACGTCGAAGCCGGCGCCCTCCATCATCATGCCGACGAGGTTCTTGCCGATGTCGTGGATGTCGCCCTTGACGGTGCCGATGACCATCTTGCCCTGCTTGGGCGCGCCGGTCTCGGCGAGCAGCGGGCGCAGGATCGACATGCCGGCCTTCATGGCGTTGGCCGAAAGCAGCACCTCGGGCACGAACAGGATGCCGTCGCGAAAATCCTCGCCGACGATGCGCATGCCCTCGACCAGCGCCTGGGTGAGCACGTCGTAGGGCGCCCAGCCGCGCCCGAGCAGGATGTTCGTGCCTTCCTCGATCTCTTCCTTCAGACCGTCGTAGAGATCGTCATGCATCTGCTGCACAAGCTCGTCGTCGGAAAGCTCGGAGAGGATGATTTCGTCGTCGGACATCTCAGGGCTCCAGAAGGCCGTGTCTGCAAGGGGGAGTGCGCGCGGCAAGTGTGCCGACAAATCCTTGCCAATTCATATTCCGGCGGATCGCGGTCTCCATAGCCGATTTGCGACGTTACGCAAGGATAAAGCGACCCCGGCGGGATCGGGGCGGGGAAGGGTTTTTCCTGTCGGTTTTGCGACAGGGGCTGGCGCTGGCGGGCCGCTTCGGCATGATGGCTCGGATACGATCCGGCAGGATAGGGCCGGGATGCGGCCAGGATGCGGCAAGTGGGGCCGCGAGGAATCGGGAATGACGGCGATGACGGACAGCGCTCCAGCGGCGGAGGAAGCGGGCGGCAGGCGGGGCAGGGG
>JACZJD010000104.1 GCA_014860725.1 Aquamicrobium sp. | reverse complement strand
CCGCCGATGCCGATGTTGACGATGTCGGCAATGGGCCTGCCCGTCGCGCCGGCGATCGCGCCCGAGCGGACGCCGTCGCTGAACGCGGCCATGGCGTCGAGCACGGCGCGCACGTCGGGCGCGACGTCACGGCCGTCGACGCGCGTCGGCCGGCCGGAGAGATCGCGCAGCGCCACGTGCAGCACGGCCCGGTCCTCGGTGGCGTTGATGCGCGCGCCCGAGAACATCGCAGCGCGCCGCTCCTCGACGCCGGCGGCAACGGCGAGCACCTCGAGCAGCGCCACCGTCTCGTCGGTCACGGCGCATTTCGAGAAATCGAACAGGAGATCGTCGAGCCGGAGCGAGAAGCGCTCGAAGCGGCCCGGATCGGCGGCGAAGGCGTCGCGCAGGTCGAGCGGCTGCCGCGTGCGGCAGTGCAGGTCGAGCGCGGCGAGGGCTTCATCGAAACGCGTGCGGTCCATCCCGGCCTCCGGTGCGGATCGTTTCGCCGAACGATCCATCTCCCTGTTTCTCCCGCAATCCCGGACGGAAGGTGCGGCGCACTTTTCCCGGGGCTGCTCGCGGCGGTTCGGCGCGGAGACTAGCAGGCGCGGCGGGATTGGAAAGCCCGTCGCGTCGCCGCAGACGGCGTGCCGCAGCCGGCGCGGCGTCATGGACCAAGAGGCGAAAGATCAGTGGTACAAATTGGTGCGATCAATTTATTTCATTGGCGCAAACCGTTGGACCAGTCTTGAATGCCGCTGGGCCAGCCGAATCCGCCCTGGCCGCCGGGAGAGAGAATCCATGTCAGCACGCACCGATCCAGCCATATGGTCCGGCCTGTTCCGCATCTCGGCCGATTCCGGCCAGACGCTCCAGGCGCAGATCCGGCAGGCGATCGTGGCGGCGATCCTCGACCGACAGATCGCGGCGTCGATGCCGCTGCCGTCCTGCCGCATCCTGGCGGAGAAGCTGGGCGTGGCGCGCGGCACGGTGGTGCTGGCCTTCCAGCAGCTCGTGGACCAGGGCTTCCTCATCGCCAGGGAGCGGCGCGGCCATTTCGTCAACCCGGAAGTGCTGACGACGCCCGGCCGCATGCGCGAGACCGCGGGCCAGCCGCCGCAGGCCGCCATCGACTGGAAGGCGCGCCGGCGCATCGCCGCCTCGGAGATGCCCGAGCCGAGCAAGCAGGAAAACTGGATCAAGTCGTCCTATCCGTTCGTCTACGGCCAGTTCGATCCGGCGCTGTTTCCGACCGCCGAGTGGCGCGAGTGCAACCGCATGGCGCTCGCCGTGCTCGAGATCCGCAACTGGGCGTCCGACATGGTCGACCGCGACGACCCGCTGCTGATCGAGCGGATCCAGGCGCGGCTCCTGCCGCGGCGCGGCATCTTCGCCAACCCGGACGAGATCATCGTCACGCTGGGCGCGCAGAACGCGCTCTACATGCTGGCGACGCTGCTGATGGGGCGCGGCACGCGCGTGGCCATGGAGGAGCCGGGCTATCCTGACGCGCGCTCGATCTTCCGGCTCGCCGGCGCCGAGGTGGTGCCGGTGTCGGTCGACCGCGACGGCATCGACCCCGAGGCCATTCCCGCCGATTGCGGCTTCGTCTTCGTGACGCCGAGCCATCACTGCCCGACCATGGCGCCGCTGTCCGAGGAACGGCGCGCCCACCTCCTCGCCGACGCCGAGAAGCACGACCGCATCGTCATCGAGGACGGCTACGACGCCCAGCTCGTGGACGACGCGCCGCCGCAGGCGCTGCGCGGCATCGACCGCTCGGGCCGGGTCGTCTATGTCGGCTCGCTGTCGAAGACGCTGGCGCCTGGTCTCCGGCTCGGCTACATCG
>JACZJD010000703.1 GCA_014860725.1 Aquamicrobium sp. | reverse complement strand
GCCGAAAGTATAGATGACCGGCCCGACCATGTTGACGCCGAAGGCCAAGGGCTGCGGCGCCGGGTGGCGCTGCAGTTCTTCGAGGAAGATGTACTGCTTCATCGGTCCCCAGCCGGTGCCGCCATACTCGACCGGCCAGTGCGGCGCGCCCCAGCCCCGGGCATCAAGGGTTCGCGTCCAGGCGACGTACTCCTCCTTCGACACCATCTCGCCGTCGAGCAGCTTCTGGCGCGTGGCCTCCGGCACGTTGTCGCGGAAGAAGGTGCGAACCTCTTCGCGGAAGGCGATTTCCTCTTGTGTGAAACGCAGGTCCATCAGTTCCTCCTGGTTGTCGGAGACTACGTCCGACGCTCAAGCGATCTCGAACAATCCGGCCGCGCCCATGCCGCCGCCGACGCACATGGTGACCACGGCATATCTGACGCCGCGGCGTTTGCCCTCGATCAGCGCATGCCCGGAGAGCCGCGAGCCGCTCATGCCGTAGGGATGGCCGACGGCGATGGCGCCGCCATTGACATTGAGCTTCGCCGGGTCGATGCCCAGCCGGTCGCGGCAGTAGATGACCTGGACGGCGAAGGCCTCGTTCAGTTCCCAAAGGCCGATGTCGTCGACCTTCAGTCCGTGGCGCTGGAGCAGGCGCGGCACGGCGTAGACAGGGCCGATGCCCATCTCGTCCGGCTCGCAGCCGGCGACGGCGAAACCGCGCAGGACCCCGAGCGGGGTGAGCCCGCGCCGTGCCGCCTCGCGGTCGCTCATCATGACGTTGGCGGAGGCGCCGTCCGAAAGCTGGCTGGCGTTGCCGGCGGTGATGACGCCGCCCTCACGTACCGGCTTCAGCGATGCAAGGCCCTGGGCGGTGGTGTCGGCGCGCGGACCCTCGTCATGCGCCAGTTCGAGATCCTTGTAGCTGATCTCCCTGGTCTCCTTGTCGATGACGGCCATGCGCGCCTTGATCGGCGCGATCTCGTCGGCGAACAGGCCGGCCTCGCGGGCCGCGGCGACGCGTCGCTGGCTTTCCAGCGCATATTCGTCCTGCGCCTCGCGCGAGATGCCGTAGCGTTTCGCCACCACTTCTGCCGTGTCGATCATGGCCATGTAGACTTCGGGCTTGATGCCCATCAGCTTCTCGTCGGCGAGCTTGAAGACGTTCATCTTGTCGTTCTGCACGAGGCTGATCGATTCCAGTCCGCCGGCGATGCCGACCGGCACGCCGTCATTGCGGATGGCGTTGGCGAGCAGCGCCATCGACTGCAGGCCCGAGGCGCACTGCCGGTCGATCGTCGTTCCGGCGACCGAGACGGGCAGGCCGGCGGCAAGCGCGGCGCGGCGCGCGAGGTTGAGGCCGGTGGTGCCCTGCTGCATCGCGCAGCCCATGACGACGTCCTCGACGTCGCCGCCCTCGAGGCCGGCGCGGGCGAGCGCATGGGCGATGGCGTGGCCGCCCAGCGTCGCGCCGGTGGTGTCGTTGAGGGCGCCGCGATAGGCCTTGCCGATCGGCGTGCGCGCGGTGGATACTATGACTGCGTCGACCATGTTTGCCTTCCTATGAGGGCGAGGCGGCGCGGGCCGCTTCCTCGCGTTTCAGTTCGAGTTTCGACAGCTTGCCGACCGGCGTGCGCGGCAGGAAAGGCCTGAGCTCCAGGGCCTTCGGCATCTCGTGGCGGCCGACGCGATCCTTCAGGAATTCCGCCAGCGCGTCGAGCGTCAGCGTTGGTGCGCCGTCGCGAAGCTTGACGAAGGCCTTCGCCGCCTCGCCGCGATAGGCGTCCGGCACGCCGATCACCAGCACTTCCTCGACGTCGGGATGGGCATAGATCGCCTGCTCGATCATCTGCGGATAGACGTTGAAGCCGCCGGAGATGATCATGTCCGATTTGCGGTCGACGAGGAAGAAGAAGCCGTCCGCGTCCATGAAGCCGATGTCGCCGGTGAGGAAGCCGCCATCGGTGAAGGCAGCCTCGGTCTCCTTCGGCCGGTTGATGTAGCCGCACGTGACGTTCGGGCCGAAGATGCGCAGCTCGCCCGTCTCATCGGGCGGAAGCACGCGGTGCGGGTCGTCGAGCGCGACGACGTCGATGTAGACACCGGGTAGCGGCAGGCCGATCGTGCCGGCCTTGTCGGGGCGGCCCTTCGGGATGTTGGTGCCGGCCGGCCCGGTCTCGGTCATGCCCCAGCCTCCGAGCAGCTCGATGCCGGCCATCGCCTTCAGCCGCCGGGCGACCTCCATCGGCAGCGGCGCGCCGCCGGAAGCGCAGTAGCGCAGGCTCGAGATGTCCGCCGAGGCGAAGCGCGGCAGTTGCGACAGCGCGATCCACATGGTCGGCACGCCGGCGAAGACGGTGACGCCGCGCTCGATCTCGGACAGCGCCGTCTCGGCGTCGAAGCGCGTGTGCAGGAGAAGCGTCTGGCCGTCGATCATCGAGCGCAGCATGACCGCGACCAGCGCGTAGATGTGGAACAGCGGCAGGACGAGGAGGATGCGTTCCTGTTCCGGCCGCGTCAGCCCGTCGGCCTGGCTCCACAGCGCGTAGGACGACACCGCCGCCGAGAGGTTGGCGTGGGTGAGCATCGCCCCCTTTGGCAGGCCGGTCGTGCCGCCGGTGTATTGCAGCAGCGCGAGGTGTTCCGTCGACACGCCGGGAAATGCGGTGTTGCCGTCCGCCTGGCCGACAAATTGGTCCCAGCCAACGATGCCGGGTCCCGCCGGCGTCGGCCCGTTTAGCGGGGAGGGGCCGAAGGCGGCGTCGTCGCCGACGATCAGGCGGTCGATCAGACCCGCCGCCAGCAGCCGGGCGGCGCCGGCGGCCATCTCGCCGACGTTGGTCGTCACCACGACGCGCGCACCGCTGTCGGCGAGCTTGTGGACGATGGTCGCGGGACTGTCGAGCGGGCTCAGATGCACCACGGTGGCGCCGGCCCGCAGCGCCCCGAGGAAGGCGAAGGGATGGTAGAGCGTGTTGGGCAGGAACAGCGCGATCCGGGTTCCCGGACCGTAGCCGGCATCGAGAAACGCCGCGGCGGCGCGGTCCATCTCCGCGGCGAGCTGCCGGTAAGAGACGGCGACGCCGCGGAATTCGAAGGCGTTGTGCCCGCCGAACCGGTCGGCCGAGCGCCGGATCATCTCCGGCACCGGCCACGTGTCGAGCACGACGTCCGGCGAGAAGCCCGCCGGGTAGGACTTCGCCCACGGCCAGGGCCGCGCGATGTCCTGCGCAACGCTCATGCGGCGGCTTTCCGCGCGTCGGCGAACGAGCCGCCCGAGACGGCGAGCTGGCGCAGCAGCGGCGAGGGATTGTAGACCTCCTTGCCGGTCCTGCCGTACCAGTGATCCAGCCGCTCGACGATCTTCGCAATCCCCTCGCGTTCCGCCCAGAACATCGGCCCGCCCTTGCCGACCGGGAAGCCGTAGCCGTTGGCCCACAC
>JACZJD010000012.1 GCA_014860725.1 Aquamicrobium sp. | reverse complement strand
CGCTTGTTCTCGCCGCCGAAGATCGTCTCGCCGAAGCCGATCAGGAACAGCGTGATGCCGATCGTGGCCATGAACAGGATGATGTCGGGCTGGTTGACCAGCGGCCGCAGCACCACGCGCTCGATGCCGACGGCGAGGAAGAACATGACGAGCAGCGTCAGCGGCACCGCGAGCAGCGCCGGCACGCCGCGCTCGTGCAGCCCGACCAGCGTCAGCGCCGCGAACACGACCATGATGCCTTGGGCGAAGTTGAAGATGCGCGACGACTTGAAGATGAGCACGAAGCCGAGCGCGATCAGCGCGTAGAGGACGCCGGACACCATGCCTTCCCACAGCACCTGGATGAGGAAGTCGGGCGCGTTCGCCATGTCGGCGAAGGGCTTCACGAGGATAGAGTTGAGAAAATCCATGTCCGGCGCCCCCTATGCGTGGTTCCCGAGGCCGTTCAGCCCGCCAGTTGCGGAAACAGGCCCATGAGCCCGACGATGATGAGATAGATCGCAACGATGTAGTTGAGCAGCCGCGGAACGATGAGGATGAGGATGCCGGCGATCAGCGAGATCAGCGGCGTGAGCGGCAGATAGTCCATGGGATTTCCTTTCCATCAATGCGCCACCCCGAGATAGGCATCGATGACCGCCTGGTCGGACTTCACCTCGTCGGGCGGCCCGTCGGCGATCTTCTTGCCGTAGTCAAGAACGACGACGCGGTCGGAAAGGTCCATCACCACGCCCATGTCGTGCTCGATGAGCGCTATGGTGGTGCCGCGCTGCTGGTTCACGTCGATGATGAAGCGGCTCATGTCCTCCTTTTCCTCGAGGTTCATGCCCGCCATGGGCTCGTCGAGGAGAAGCAGGGACGGCTCCATGGCCAGCGCCCGGCCGAGCTCCACCCGCTTCTGCAGGCCGTAGGGCAGCTTGCCGACCGGCGTGCGGCGGATGTGCTCGATCTCGAGGAAGTCGATGATCTCCTCGACCTTCTCGCGGTGCTCGATCTCTTCCCTGAGCGCCGGCCCGTGCCACAGCATCTGCCAGCCGATGTGGCGGTGCATGTGCACCGAGCGGCCGGCCATGATGTTCTCCAGCGTCGTCATGCCCTTGAACAGCGCGACGTTCTGGAAGGTGCGGGCGATGCCCTGGCGCACGGCGTGGTGCGGCTTCATCGCCCGGCGCTCGACGCCGCGGAAGGTGATGATCCCCTCCTGCGGCGTGTAGAAGCCGTTGATGACGTTGAGCATCGAGGTCTTGCCGGCGCCGTTAGGGCCGATGATCGCCCGGATCTCGCCCTTGCGCACGTCGAAGGAGATGTTGGTGATCGCCTTCACGCCGCCGAACGACAGCGACACGTTGTCCACCTTGAGCAGCACGTCGCCCTTGGCGATGCCGTCGTCGGGGGCGGCGAACTGGCCGGCGGCGTGGTTTGCGGCGGGATGGGCGTTCATTCGGCGGCCTCCGCATGCGGCCGCGCGGGCCGGCCGTGAACGGCCGCGTCGGCGATTCTCACTGTGGCGCTGATCCTGCCCTTGCGCCCGTCCTCGAACGTCACTTCCGTCTCGACATATTTCTCGGTCGAGCCGTCGTAGAGCGCCTCGATCAGCTCGCCGTAGCGCTCGGCGATGAAGGAGCGCCGCACCTTCTGCGTGCGGGTGAGCTCGCCGTCGTCGGCGTCGAGCTCCTTGTGCAGGATCAGGAAGCGCGCGACCTGCCCGCCGGCCATCATCGGCTCCTGTGCCAGCCGCCGGTTGGTCTCGTCGACGTTCCGCGCGATCATCTCGTAGACGCGGGGATGTCCGGCGAGCTCCTGATAGGAGGCATAGGCGATGTTGTTGCGCTCGGCCCAGTTGCCAACGGCGGTCAGGTCGATGTTGATGAAGGCGGCGCAGAAGTCGCGCCCGTCGCCGAAGGCCACCGCTTCCTTGATGTTGGGGAAGAACTTGAGCATGTTCTCGATGTATTTCGGCGCGAACAGCGAGCCGTCCTTCAGCTTGCCGACGTCCTTGGCGCGATCGATGATCTTCAATTGCCCGTCGGCCTCGAAGAAGCCGGCGTCGCCGGTCTTGATGAAGCCGTCCGGCGTCAGCACCTCCGCCGTCTTGTCCTCTTCCTTGTAGTAGCCGGTGAACTGGCCGGGCGAGCGGAACAGCACCTCGCCATTGTCGGCGATCCTGATGTCGACATTGGGCGCGGCCGGCCCGACCGTGTCGGCGCGCACCTCGCCGTCCTTCTGCGCCGTGACGTAGAGGAAGGCCTCGGTCTGGCCGTAGAGCTGCTTCAGATTGATGCCGAGCGAGCGGAAGAACGAGAACAGGTCGGCGCCGATCGCCTCGCCCGCCGTATAGGCGACGCGGATGTTCGACATGCCGAGCACGTTCTTCAGCGGGCCGTAGAGCAGGAAGTCGCCGAGCGCGTAGGCCAGCCGGCCGGTGAACGGCACCGGCCGCTTCTCCAGGATCGCCTCGCCGTATTTCCGCGCCACGCCGGTGAAATGGCGGAAGATCCACTGCTTGAGGCGGCCGGCGTCCTCCATGCGGATGGTGACGCTGGTGAGCAGCGATTCGAACACCCGCGGCGGCGCGAAATAGAAGGTCGGCGCGATCTCGCGCAGGTCCTGCGGCACGGTCTGCTGGCTCTCCGGGCAGTTCATGCAGAAGCCCGCGACGTAGCCTTGCGCGTAGTTGAGATAGTGGTCGCCGACCCAGGCCAGCGGCAGATAGGCGAGCACGCTGTCCTTCTCGGTCAGCCTGTCGAAGGTGACGGTGTCGAGCGCCGCCTTGACCGAGGCCGCCGCCGTCAGCATCACGCCCTTGGAGCGGCCGGTGGTGCCGGAGGTGTAGAGCATGACCGAGACGTCGTCGCCGCGTCCCGCCTGCACGCCCTCCTCCCAGGCGCGGCCCCTGGCCGGATCGGCGGCCAGCAGCGCCCGTCCCGCCGCCTGCACCTCGGCGAAGTCGTGGAGGCCGTCGCGGGAATAGTCGCGCAGGCCGCGCGGCTCGTCGTAGACGATCTCGGTCAGCGCCGGGATCGTCTCGCGGAACGACAGCAGCTTGTCGACCTGCTCCTGATCCTGCGCCACGGCGAAGCGCACGCCGGCATGGTCGAGCACATAGGCCATCTCCTCGGCCACGGCGTCGGCATAGACCGGCACCGGCACGCCGCCGAGCGACTGCACCGCCGCGAAGGTCCAGTAGAGGCGCGGGCGGTTGGCGCCGACGATGGCGACCTTGTCGCCGCGCGCGAAGCCCAGCGCCTGCAGCCCGAGCGCGAAGGCGCGCACCTCGTCGAGCTGCTGCCCCCACGTCCAGGTCTGCCAGATGCCGTAGTCCTTGTGCCGCATGGCCGGACGATCGCGGAATCGCTCCGCGTTGAGCAGCAGATACTTCGGAAATGTGTCGAGCGCGGCCGCAGGCTGAGCCATGACCCGGTTCCTCCCGTGGGCGTTCTGTTCGCCGCCCCTTGTCCCGGCCGGAGCGTTCCTCCCACCCGGCCGGACTTTTCCCATTCACAGGAAGTTTTCATGAAATCGCGGCGCAGGCAACACGGCGCTTGACAGACAGGCCGTCATGTTGTCCTTTCAATGGGCGTTCGTGTAGGCGCACGCTTCCCACAGCTTATGCACAGCCATGATCGCCGCGGCCCGGCCCCGGCGGCATCCCTGCCGCGCGCGGTCGGGATCAGGCGTCGTAGAGCATCAGCGCCGGGATATCGAGCGCGACGATGCGGCCGTGCTCGACCCTGAGCAGGCCCTCCTCCTCCAGCTCCTGCAGGCTGCGGTTCACCACCTGCCGCGACACGCCGGCGAGAAGCCCGAGCTCTTCCTGGCTGATCTCCACGGCGTCGCCGGCCCTGGGATAGAGCACCCGGTTGAAGAACCACGACAGGTTGCGCGCCACGCGCGCCTTGGGACCGAGGATGCGATCGTACTCGATGGTGGCGATGAACTGGCCCATGCGCTCGTTGAGCGCGCGCACGAGGTAGCGGTTGAAGCCGCGGCTGTTCTCGTAGAGCCACATGAAGGTCGAGCGCGACATCATGGCGAGCCGCGTGTCGCGCAGCACGACGAGGTCGTAGCGGCGTGGCTCGTCCTTGAGCACCGAGCCCTCGCCGAACCAGCCGCCGTCGGTCGCGCCGGCGAAGGTCATGGCCTTGCCGTCGCGCGAGATGGCGCTGATCTTGACCAGGCCGGTGACGACGCCGGTCCAGTGATCGAGCCTGTCGCCGCGATGGCAGATATAGGCGCCCTTGGAGAACTGGCGTTCGACCACGCCGCGGCGGGCGCGCTCCAGTTCCTCCTCGGTCAGCTCGTCGGCCCACAGGGCCGAGCGGACGATGTCTTCGCGTGCATTCATGGGCCTTTGACGTGCGGGCCGTTTCGCCATGCCGCCCGCATCCGCGAAGGCTTATGGACGCGCAGCGCCCGAAAAACAAGAAGTCTTAGGCCGCGCGGTCCATGTAGCGGGCCGTGGGCAGGATCGTCAGCGGCGCCGGCTCGCCCTTGGCCGTGCGGCCGAACATCAGCCGCTGCTCCATCGGCGTCGAGCGGAAGAACGGGAAGCGCACGAACGAGCGCAGCCGGATCGCGCTCACGTCGGCCTGGTAGAGGACGACCTGATAGTTCAGGCCCGGATAGTCGCGCAGGTCGCCGATCTGTTCCGATTCGTAGATGCGCCGGTAGAAACCGGCATGGTCGGGACGGATCGTCGACAGGCAGTAGGGCGCGCCGAAATGGAAGCAGGCCATGCCCGCCAGCCGGAGCGTCAGATAGGGTATCTGCGGATAGAGCTTCGACCATTCCGGATCGGCGGCGAAACGGCTCGGATCGATGAAGCTCTGGCCGGCGGCGAGCCGCGGCAGCAGAACGTCGGGATAGACCGTCGTGGATGGCGAGGAGGCGTGCGCCTGCGTGACGTGATGGATGCGCAGCGTGCTGACCAGTTCGCCGTCTATATAGACGCCGAAGCGGTAGCAGTTGGGCAGATCGTCCAGCTCGTCATAGACCGTATGGTCCGGGTTCTCCGGCACCATGTCGGTGCGGCGATACGCCTTGTAGCGCAGGCGGTAGATGTTCTCGACGTCCTCGCCGCTCTCGCAACGCCGGTACTCGGTGCGTTCCAGTATCGAGAAGATGTTCCGGACGAAAGAGCTGAGCTGATCTTCCCTGCCACCTGCGGCGGCGCCGCGCTGCTCTTCCGCCGCCCCCTGGATCGGCGTCACACTCGTGACCATGGATTACCCCTCGCACCTGCATTTGTCCGCCCTTGTCAGGATATGCGCAGACGACGAGCAGTAAAGGTGAAAATGCCCTTGATCCGATTAACCTAGCGTTAACCTTAACAAATGGTTAAGCGAAGAGAGACACTAGGTCGCACGGGCAACCGGTTTCAGGCGGATCGGAACGGGATCAGATGCTGGAGGTAGCGAGGGGGCGGCCGGTCTGGAGCGTGAACGGCCAGGTGGCGTCCGACATGGCGCCGATGCCCGAGGCGGTGAGCGCCGACCCGAACAGGAAGCCCTGCACGAGATCGGGCTTGACCTCGACGGTGAGGAGCTTGAGCTGCTCGAAGGTCTCGACCCCTTCCATGGTGACGGCGAGGCCGAGCGAGCGCGACAGCTCGACGACGCCCTTCAAGAGCGCCAGGGAGCGCGGGCTGCGCGTGATGTCGATGAGGAAGGAGCGGTCGATCTTCACCTTGTCGAGCGGCAGGGTGTGGAGATAGCTGAGGCTGGAATAGCAGGTGCCGAAATCGTCGAGCGCGATGCGCACGCCCAGCGCCTTCAGCTCTTCGATGTAGCGGCGGGTCTGGGCCTGATCGTCGAGAAGCGCGGTTTCCGTCACCTCGATCTCCAGCCGCTCCGGCGCCAGCCCCGAGGCGGCGAGCGCCTCGCGCACCTTGCCGAGGATGTCGGCGCTGCGGAAGTCCTTGGCCGACAGGTTGACCGAGACGCAGACCGGCTCGGGCCATTTCGCGCATTCGGCCGTGGCCGCCTTGAGCACGAAGGTGCTGATCGCCGAGACGATGCCCATCTCCTCGGCGAGCGGGATGAAGACGGCGGGCGACACCGGCCCGAGCTCGGGGTGGTCCCAGCGGCACAGCGCCTCGCAGCTCGCGATGCGCATGGTCTGCATCGACACGATCGGCTGGTAGACGACCCGCAGGCTGCCCATCTCGACGGCCTGGCGCAACTCCGCCTTCATCACCTGCCGGTCGCGGAAGGCGCGGTCCATCGTCTCCTCGAACAGCAGCCAGCCGTTCTTGCCGTTCTCCTTGGCCTTGTAGAGCGCAAGGTCGGCGCGCACGATCATCGCGTCCACCTCGGCGTTCCTGGCCTGCACGAGAACCGCGCCGGCGCTGGCCTGGACGCGCAGCGCATGCCCGGCCACGTCCACCTCGCCGCATAGGCGGTTGAAGACGGCGTCGACGGCGCGGGAGAAGCTCTCCCGATCCTTCACGTCGTTGAAGAAGATCATGAACTCGTCGCCGCCGAAGCGGCTGACCTTCACGTCCTCGCTGGCGAAGCCCGAAAGCCGCTCGGCCGCGGCATAGATCAGCCCGTCGCCGACCGGATGGCCGAGCGTGTCGTTGACGCTCTTGAAGTCGTCGAGGTCGAAGACGACGAGGCCGACATGGCGGCTCGGATCGCCGACCGAGACGTAGTCGGACACGAGCTCATGGAAATAGGCACGGTTGGCGAGCCCGGTCAGGCTGTCGAAGCGCGCCATGCTGCGGATCCGCTCCTCGGCCTCGATGCGGGCCGTCACCTCGTCGAAGGTGATGACGCCGAGCTCGTCGTCGCCCTCGCGGGCCGAGAACTCGAAATAGCGGCCGTCCTCGAGCCGCAGCAGCACCTTGCGCCCCCTGCCCTCGCGCAGCGCGCGGGTGAGCTGCGTCTCGGCATAGCGCGAATCCTTGAGGCTGAGCACGCCGCCCGCGACGCCGCGCATCAGCAGGCCGCGCAGCGTGCGCCCGAGCAGCTTCTCGGGATGGCTGACCTTCATCAGCGCGGCGGCCTCCGCATTGGCGACCGCCACCTTGCCCTCGGCGCTGAGCATGACGAGGCCCGATGTCATGGTGTTCAGCGCGCGGTCGAACCGGCGGGCGATCCGCTTGGCCGTCTTCTCGGCGCTCAGCGCCGCGAACAGCACGTCCCGGACGTTGGCTGCGAAACGCCGGATCGCGAAGAAGAACGGGATCGACAGGCAGCCGAGCAGGACGTGGTACACGTCCCCGCGCAGGATGAACCCCATCGATATCGGCCACGTCATGGTCACGATGAACAGCATGACCATGCGCGGCGAGCCGTAGTTGCGCCCGGCGATGGAGGTGGCAGAGGCCAGCGTCACGCAGATCGAGGCGATCTCGCCGAAATAGTCGGGCGACCAGTAGATGGCGAGAAAGCAGAACACCCCCAGGAAGAGGCCGTGCGCCGCGCCGTAGACGATATAGACGCGCTCGCGCTCCTGCGCTTCGGCGAAGTCGGTCGGCGGCGGCTTGCCCGCATAGTGGCGCACGCTTCTCAGGCGCAGCACCGCCAGCACGCCCATGGCGACCGCCAGCCAGAGATAGATCGGGTCCGACGTATTGAGGTAGACGAGGACGATCAGGAGGATTTGCGCGGCGAAGCCGACGGCAAGGGTCACGCTGTCGCGGAACAGCGTTTGCACGAACGGTATGTATATGTCGAGCGGAAGCTCGTTTCTGGCTCTTGTTGGCATACCGAAGCACCGCCCCCCGGACCTCGACCATGCCAAACCCGTATTAAGAAAGGCTTATTAAGCGGATTCGATGCCTATTCGGCGGCCTTCAGAACAGGCGCCGGCTGCGCCGCGAGCCGCTTCGTCTGACGGGCGCGCTCCGCTTCGGCCTTCCTGACGTTCTCCTCCTTCACGTGCCCGAAGCCGCGGATCATCGCCGGCACCGAGGCCAACGCCGCCGCGGCCTCGACCCTGCCCGGCGCCAGCGAGGCGCGGATCAGGTCGAGGTCGGCCTCGTAGTCGGCGAGGAGCCTCCGCTCCATGCGCCGCTCGGCCGCGTAGCCGAAGATGTCGAAGACAGTGCCGCGCAGCCCCCTGAGCGCGGCGAGCACGGAGAAGCCCTTCATCATCCACGGCCCGAAGCTCGACTTCCTCGCCTTGCCGTCCGGGCCCTTGCGGCCGAGGATCGGCGGCGCGAGGTGGAATTCGAGCCTGTCCCACGACGAGAACTGGCCGGCGAGCTGGCGGGCGAACGAGCCGTCGGTGTAGAGGCGCGCGACCTCGTACTCGTCCTTCACCGCCATCAGCTTGAACAGGTTGCGCGCCACCGCCTCGGCGACCACGGTGGAGCCGGGGGCTGCGCGTTCCTCCGCCTCGCGGATCGCGGCGACGGCGGCGCGATAGCGCCCGGCATAGGCGGCGTTCTGGTAGGCGGTCAGGAACTCGACGCGGCGCGCGACGATGTCGTCGAGCGTGGCGGCGATCTCGCGGCCCGCCATCGGGTTGTGCGAGGCATCGACCAGCCCCTGCACGAACTGGGGATCGTGCGCGGCGCGCCGGCCCCAGCGGAAGGCGTCGATGTTCATCTTCACCGCCTGCCCGTTAAGCTCGATCGCCTTCTCCACCGCTTCCGGCGACACCGGCAGCCCGCCCCGCTGGCTGGTGAAGCCGAGCATGAACATGTTGGCGCCGAGCGAGTTGCCGAACAGCACCGTCGCCGCCTTGGTGGCGTCGAAGAAATGCGCGTGATCGTCGCCGGCGGCCTGGCGGATCGCC
>JACZJD010000103.1 GCA_014860725.1 Aquamicrobium sp. | reverse complement strand
TTCCCGGCCTGTCGGCGCTCGGCGCGCTCGGCTTCGACGACTTCTTCACCTGGCTGCGCGACGGCATCCTGCTGATCGTCGCGGCGGTCGCCATGTGCGTCGCCGCCGCGCTCGTCTACGCCTTCGTGGCGACGCCGCGCTACACGGTCTACACCGATATCGTCGTCGACCCGTCCAACCTCAACGTCGTCAGCGACGACGTCTTCACCACCAATCCCCAGCGCGACGCCCAGCTCCTCGAAGTGGAGAGCAAGCTCCGGGTCCTGACCTCGCGCAACGTGCTGGCGCGCGTCATCGAGACCCTGCGGCTCACCGAAGATCCGGAATTCGTCAAGCCGGACCCGCTCGCCTTCGTCAAGGCGCTGTTCGGCCGCGCGGAGAGCGACGGCGACAACCGCATCGCCGCGATGCGCGCGCTGAGCGAGCGTGTCGAGGCGCGCCGCGAGGAGCGGTCCTTCGTCGTGGTGCTGAAGGTCTGGAGCGAGGAGCCTGCCAAGGCCGTGACCATCTCCGACGCCATCGTCGAGGCGTTCGAGCAGGAGCTGTTCCACGCCGCCGCCGAGAGCGCCGGCCGCGTCGCCGACAACCTCAAGGAGCGTCTGGACGAGCTGCGCGAGAACGTCACCGAGGCGGAGCGCCGGGTGGAGGAGTTCCGCCGCGCCAACGGGCTGCAGTCGAGCAACGGCGAGCTGGTCAGCAACCAGCTTTCGACCGAGCTGAACACGCAGGTGCTGGAAGCCCAGCAGCGGCTGATCCAGGCGCAGTCCCGCTTCACGCAGATGAGCACGGCCATCGAGCGCGGGCAGGCCGCCAGCGCCTCCGTCTTCGATTCCGAGACCATGACCAGCCTGCGCGAGCAGTCCAACACGCTCCAGCAGCAGATCGGCTCCATCGAGCGCACCTACGGCCCGCGCCATCCGCGCATGGTCTCGGCGCTGTCGGAGCGCGCCACCCTCGAAGGCGCCATGGGCCGCGAGGCCCGGCGCATCCTGGAACTGGCCCGCGCCGACCTCGCCCGCGAGCAGGCGGCGTTCGACGCGCTGCGCGGCAAGGCCGACGAGGAACGCGCCAACGTCTTCTCCGACAACGCCGCCCAGGTGCAGCTGCGCGATCTCGAGCGCGAGGCGCGCACGCGGGCGACGATCTACGAGACCTACCTCGCGCGCACCCAGCAGATCGCCGAGCGCCAGCAGATCGACGCCACCAATGTCCGCGTGATCTCGCGCCCGGTGCCGCCGCAGGCGCGGAGCTGGCCGCCGCGGACGCTGCTTCTGCTGGCCGCGGGCGTCTTTGCCGGGCTGTTCCTCGGCATGGCCGCCGCACTCGGCCTCGGCCTGTGGCGCTATATCCGCACGCCCCAGCGCCAGCCCGACGGCCAGCCGCGCCCCCTCGCCGCATGAGCGGGCCGCCTATGCGCCCGCCGGCCGATCCTGCGCAGATACAGGGCTTCGCCCCGCCGCAATGGCTGGGCACGTTCCTGTTCATGGCGGTCTCGCTGTTCATGTGGGTGTCGCTCACGCCCTTCGTGGACCTGACCGGCGATGCCGTGCTCGACCCGACGGCGGGCCGCTCGAACCGCCTCAACCAGATCGTCATGCTGGGGCTGACCGCGGGCCTTCTCGGCTACGGCATCCTTCATCCGATGCGCAGCGCCATCCTCCAGCCGCGCCTCCTGCTCGCCGTCCTGTTCGGGTGGTTCCTCGCGGTGTCGCTGATCTCGAACCACCCGATGCTCGGCATCAAGGGCGTGGTGCTGGCCGTTCTCGCGACCGCCAATGCCTGCGTCTACCTGCTCCTGCCCGCATCCGAGCGCCATTTCGCCAGGATGCTCGGCATCGTCATGCTGGTGATGCTGGGCGTCGCCTACTATGGCATCCTCTTCAAGCCGGAGATGGCGATCCATCAGGCGTCCGAGCTGCGCGAACCGATGAATGCGGGCCTGTGGCGCGGGCATTTCCCGCACAAGAACAGCGCCGCCGCGGCCATGGCCTGCGCCACCTTCTTCGGCCTCTACGTGATGCGGGCATGGTCGCGCGTCGCGGGCCTCGCCATCGTCTGCCTCGCCGCGTTCTTCCTCGTGCACACGGGGGGCAAGACCTCGACGGCGATGGTGCCCGCCATCATCCTGCTCGCCTTCGTCTTCGAGAAGGCGCGCTGGCTCAGGATGCCCATCGTGCTCGGCGGCGTCGCCGCCTTCAACTTCCTCGCCATCGGGGCGGCGGTGTGGGATTCGTTCGGCAAGCTGATCTCCGATCTCGGCATAGACGCCACCTTCACCAACCGCAC
>JACZJD010000702.1 GCA_014860725.1 Aquamicrobium sp. | reverse complement strand
CTCGACGTCCTGGTACAGGCGCGCGTGCTCAAGCTCCTCAATGCGCTGAGGGCAAGCCGCGGCCTCACCTACATCTTCATCACCCACGATCTGTCGGTCGTGCGCAACATCGCCGACCGGGTCGCCGTCTTCGAGGCCGGCCGCCTGGTCGAGCTCGGCGCGACCGAAAGGATCTTCACGGCCCCCGACCACCCCTACACAAGGCGCCTGATCGGGGCCGTCCCCGTCGTCACCCGAGAAGAGGAGGAGCTGCGTTCGCGGCTTGCCGAAAGCGAGAATGAAAATGCCTGACTACACAGAGTTCCAGAAATCGGTCGCCGAAGCCGGCAACCAGCCCGCCGCGGCCTTCGACGCGCTCTGCGCGCTGGCGCGGGAGACGGTGGGGGCGCGGCTGTTCACCGTGATGACCTTCGACCCCGAGACCCGCGCGGCGCAGCGCATCTATTCCAACATGCCCGCCGCCTATCCGGTCTCCGGCACCAAGCCCGCCAACGAGACCGACTGGTCGCGGGTGGTGATGGGCGAGGGGCGCACCTTCGTCGCCAACGACATCGACGGCATCGCCGAGGTTTTCAGCGACCATGAGCTGATCCGCTCGCTCGGCTGCGAGTCGGTCATGAACGTGCCGGTCGTCGTCGCCGGCCGGGTGATCGGCACGATCAACTGCCTCGACGCGGCCGGCCACTACACGCCCGACCGGATCGAGGCCGCAGAGGCCCTGAAGCTGCCGGGCGCGGTCTGCCTTCTTCTCCAGCAACGACAGTCAGCGACCGGAGGTCAGTGATGGCTCAAAGAACATTGCGCGTGGCGACCGACGTCGGCGGTACCTTCACCGATCTCGTCTGCTTCGAGATTGACCCCGAGACGGGCGAGCCGCGCATCGTCACCGCCAAGTCCGACACCACGCCGCCGGATTTCGAGAAGGGCGTGCTCAACGTCCTCGACAAGGCCGGGATCGACCCGCGCGACGTGCGCTTCATGGCGCACGGCACCACGGTCGTCATCAACGCGCTGACCGAGCGCAAGGGCGTCAAGGTCGGCCTCATCACCACCGAGGGCTTTCGCGACACGCTGGAGATCGCGCGCGGCAACCGGCCCGACTTCTTCAACCTGCACTACGAGAAGCCGAAGCCCTTCGTGCCGCGCCACCTGCGCCGCGAGCTGCCGGGCCGCATCTCCTACAAGGGCGAGGAGCTGAAGCCGCTCGACCTTTCCGGCCTGCCGGCCATCCTCGACGATTTCCGCAGCGAGGGCGTCGAGGCGGTCGCCATCTGCTTCCTGCATTCCTACGCCGACACCGCGCACGAGAAGGCCGCGCTCGAGGAGGTCCGCAGGCTGTGGCCGGGCGTGTCGGTCGTCTCCTCGCATCAGATCACCCGCGAATGGCGCGAATACGAGCGCACCAGCACGGCGGTGCTGTCGGCCTATGTGCAGCCGACGGCCGAGCGCTACCTGTCGCGCCTCCACAACGGGCTGAAGGAGAAGGGCCTGCCCGGCAGCCCTTACATCATGCAGTCCAACTGCGGCGTCGATTCGCTGGAATCGGTGTCGAAGATCCCGATCACCATGGTGGAATCGGGACCGGCCTCCGGCTTCTGGGGCGCGGCGGAGCTCGGCAAGCTGATCGGCGAGCCCAACGTGCTGGCGCTCGACATCGGCGGCACCACGGCCAAGTGCTCGCTGATCGAGGACGGCCAGGTGCGCATCATGACCGACTACTGGATCGAGCGCGACCGCACCTCGGCCGGCTATCCGATCATGGTGCCGGTGGTCGATCTGGTCGAGATCGGCAATGGCGGCGGCTCGATCGCCTGGGTGGACGATTTCGGCAAGCTGCATGTCGGCCCGCAATCGGCCGGCGCCATGCCGGGGCCGGCCGCCTACGGCCGCGGCGGCACCGAGGCCACCACCACCGACGCCAATCTGTGGCTCGGCCGCATCAACCGCGACTATTTCTGCGGCGGCGAGGTGGTGGCCGACATGGAGGCGGCGAAGAAGGCGATCGAGGCGGTGGGCGAAAAGCTCGGCATCGACGCCGACGAGGCGGCGCGCGGCATCATCCGCATCGCCAACAACAACATGGTCAACGCGCTGAAGCTCGTGTCGCTCAACCGCGGCCACGACCCGCGCGACTTCACGCTGGTGGCGTTCGGCGGCGGCGGCGCCATGCACGCCGTGGCGCTGGCCGGCGAGCTCGGCGTCAGGAAGGTGGTGATCCCGACCGGCGCGTCCGTGTTCTCGGCCTGGGGCATGATGATGTCGGACCTCAGGCGCGACTACTTCGTCACGCGGCTGGTCGATTTGAAGCCGGGGGCTGCCGCGGGCATCGAGGCGCTGTTCGCCGAGACCGAGGAGCAGGCCCGTCGGCAGTTCGCGGCCGAGGGCGTCGACCCGGCGGACGTGAAGTTCCTGCGCTACGGCAAGTTCCGCTACCAGAACCAGGAGCACACCACCGAGGTGCTGATCGAGGGTGCGGTCGGCGACGGCCGGCTGGCCGAAATCGCCGCCGCCTTCCACGAGACCTACGAGCGCGAATACACCTACCGCCTCGATGCGCCGGTCGAGATGGTCGGCATCCATCTCGTGGCCTCCGCCGAGGTCGGCAAGCTGACCGTCAGCGAGCGCAAGCCGACCGGCACGCCGGCCGAGGCCGCGCTCAAGGGCGAGCGCGACGTCGACTATGCGCTGGAAGGCGTGCACCGGGCGAGGATCTACGACGGCACGAAGCTCGAGCCCGGCATGGAGTTCTCCGGCCCGGCCGTGGTCGAGGACCCCGGCACCACCGTCGTCGTCCATCCCGGCAACCGGGTGCGCATCGACGGCTACGGCAACATCCACATCGCGCTCGGCGCGTGAGGAGGGCAAGATGACCGCCAGCAACGATCCCATCACGCTCGAGATCATCCAGAACTCGCTCCAGGCGACCGCCGACGAGATGTTCGCCGCCATGCGCAAGACGGCGATGAGCTCGATCATCTACGAGGTGCTCGACATGGGCACCGGCATCCTCGACGCCGAGGGCCGGCTCGCCAGCTCCGGCGCCGGCATCCCCGCCTTCATCGGCGTGCTCGACAAGGCGGTGCAGGTGCTGGTGAAGAAGTTCGACAAGCCCGGCGACGTCGAGCCGGGCGACGTCTTCATCACCAACGATCCCTATTACGGCGGCGTCACCCATCTCAACGACCTCGTCGTGGCGATGCCGGTCTTCGCCGAGGGACGCCTGATCGCCTGGACCGCCAACATCGCCCACAATTCCGACATCGGCGGCAAGTCGCCCGGCTCGCTCTCGGCCGACGCGACCGAGATCTTCCAGGAGGGCCTACGCCTGCCGGCGATCAAGATGGTCTCCAAGGGCGAGCCCATCGCGCCGGTCTTCGACATCATCCGGATCAACTCGCGCATGCCCGACTTCCTCGAGGGCGACCTGTGGGCGGCGATCGCCTCGGTGCGCATCGGCGCGAAGCGGCTCGCCGAGCTCGCCGTGAAGTACGGCGTCGGCACCTTCGAGAACGCCATGGCCTCGTTCATGGACTTCGGCGAGAAGGTGTCGCTGGCCGAGCTCGCCAGGCTGCCGCACGGCACCTTCGAGCTTTCCGAGGAGCAGGACGACGGCCGCGTCTACAACGTCAGGATCACCATCTCGGACACGGAGTTCGTCGTCGACCTCACCGACAATCCCGAGCAGGACACCGGCCCCACCAACACCAGCCGCGACGGCGTCATGGTCTCGGCGCAGATGATCTTCAAGTCGCTGACCGATCCCTACTCGCCGGCCAACGAAGGCTCGTTCCGGCCGATCAGGCTGCTGACGACGGAAGGCACGGTGTTCCACGCCAAGGAGCCCTGCGCGCTCGGCTTCTATTTCGAGACCGAGGTCCGCGTCTACGACCTGATGTGGCGGTGCCTTGCGCCGCACGTGCCGGACCGGCTGCCGGCCGGCCACTTCTCCTCGATCTGCGGCACCTTCATCGGCGGCATCCACCCCGACACGGGCCGGCAATACACCATCGTCGAGCCGCAGATCGGCGGCTGGGGCGCCAGCCGCGGCCGCGACGGCAACAGCGGCATCTTCTCCGGCTTCCACGGCGAGACCTACAACTGCCCGGCGGAAATCTCCGAGGCGCGCAACGGCCTGTTCGTGGACCGCATGGAGCTCAACACCGCGCGGGGCGGCGAGGGCCGCTGGACCGGCGGCCGCGGCATCGTCATGGACTACCGCATCCGCCGCGACGACTCCTTCCTGACGGCGGGCTACACGCGCTCGCGCATCCTGCCCTGGAGCATGGACGGCGGCAGGGAAGGCTCGCCCAACTATGTCGAGGTGATCCGCACCGACGGCTCGCGCGAGAGCTACGCCTTCGCCTCCGGCGTCACCGTCAACACCGACGACGTGATCCGCATCCACACCGGCATCGGCGGCGGCGTCGGCGACCCGAAGGAACGCGACCGCACCGCGGTCGCGGAGGACATCCGCAACGGCTTCATCGCGCCGGAGCGGGCGAAGGACGTCTACGGCTATTCCGGCTGACGACGGGAAGGAACAGGCAATGAACGGCAAGCCCCTGAAGATCATGTATTTCAGCCCGGTCGCGGGCGGCGGGGAGCACGACCGCGTGTTCGCCGACATGGCGCGCGACAACAAGCTGCCGGGAACCGAGGTCCACATCGCCTCGCTGCCGGCGGGCGAGGGCGGCTTCACCCATATCGAGTACCGCGCCTACGAGGCGATGGTGACGCGCGGCATCATCCGCGCGGCGCGGGCAGCAGTGCGCGAGGGCTTCGATGCCTTCGCCATCGGCTGCTTCTACGACACGGCCCTGCACGACGCCCGCGAGGTGTCGGGCGACATGATCGTGACGGCACCCTGCGTCGCCTCGTGCGAGATCGCCGCCAGCCTCGCCAACCGCTTCGGCGTCGTCGTCGGCCGGCGCAAATGGGTGAACCAGATGGCGGCGACCGTGCGCGAGCACGGCCACGAGCACCGGCTCGCCGGCTTCTACCACGTCGAGCTCGGCGTCAACGACTTCCAGAAGGACCATGCCGAGACCGGGCGGCGGCTGATCGAGGCCGGCCGCAAGGCGGTCGAGGACGACCATGCCGAGGCGCTGATCCTCGGCTGCACCATGGAGGTCGGCTTCTACAGGGATGTCGAGAAGCGGCTGGGCGTGCCGGTCATCGACCCCTCGATCGCCGCGCTCAAGCGCGCCGAATATGCCGCGATCCTCAAACGCCAGTGCGGCTGGGTGCCCTCGCGCAAATGGTCGTGCGAGGCGCCGCCGGAAGAGGAGATCGCCCGCTTCGGCGGCTTCGACGGGGGCGAGGCGTTCGGCTCGCGCGTCGTCGTCCCCGCCGCCTGAACTCACACCTTGCACGCAGACCGGACACAGACGGAGACATCGACATGAAGGTAGACACGAAGAGCCGCCTCGCCGCGCTGCGCGCCAGGATGCGGGAGACCGGCGCGGGACTGGTGGCGGTCGCGCCCGGCTCGCACATGGACTGGCTGCTCGGCTATCATCCGCACCCGGACGAGCGGGCCTGCCTGCTTCTGGTCGGGCCGGAGAAGGAAGCCTTCCTCATGCCCGCGCTCAACGCCGACGGCACGCGGGAGCACACCGACATCGCCTTCCACAACTGGAGCGACGATCAGGGCCCCGACGCGGCGCTGGCTGCGGCGCTGCAGGCCGTCGGGGCCGCCGATGCGCGGATGGTCGTGCTGGACGAGACCATGCGCGCCGACTTCGCGCTCCTGGTGCTGGACAGCCTGCCCGGCGCGCGCCACGCCTTCACCGCCGACACGCTCGGCGCGCTGCGCATGGTCAAGGACGAGGACGAATACCGGGCGCTGAAGATGAATGCCGGCATCGCCGACCGCGCCATGCTGGCGGCGTTCGAGGCGATCCGGCCGGGACGCAGCGAGCGCGAGGTGGCCGACGCGGTGAAGGCCTATTTCTCCTCGCAGGGGGCCGTGCCCTCGTTCTGGATCGTCGGCGGCGGCCCGAACGGCGCCTTCCCCCATCACCAGAGCGGCGAGCGCCGGTTTCAGGAGGGCGACGCCGTCGTCATCGACATCGGCGCGAAGAAGGAAGGCTATCCGAGCGACATCACCCGCATGGCGGCGGTCGGCCGCGCGCCGGAGGGCTATGCCGAGGTTCACGCCGTGGTCGAGGCCGCGGTGCAGGCGGGGCTGGAGGCGGCGCGGCCGGGCGTGAAGGCGAAGGAGGTGGACGCGGCCGCGCGCAGCGTCATCGCGCAGGCGGGCTACGGCGACTATTTCGTCCACCGCACCGGCCACGGCATCGGCATCGACGGCCACGAGCCGCCCTACATCACCGCCACGTCGCAGACCGTGCTCGAGGAGGGCATGACCTTCTCCATCGAGCCCGGCATCTACCTGCCCGGCCGCTTCGGCATCCGGCTGGAGGAAATCGTCATCCTGCGCGCCGACGGGCCGGAGATCCTCTCCACGCTGCCGCGCGACCTCCATATCGCGAAAGGCTGACCGTGATGTCCCGTGCCGCTCCCGACCCGATCACGTCCAGCGTCATCCAGGCCGGCCTGGTGGCGGCCGCCGACGAGATGTTCGCCGTGCTCAGGAAGACGGCGATGAGCCCGATCATCTACGAGGTGCTGGACGTCGGCACCGGCATCACCGATGCGGCGGGCGAGCTCGTCAGCTCCGGCGCGGGCATCCCGACCTTCGTCGGCGTGCTCGACAAGGCGGTGCGCCGCATCGTCGAGCTGCACGGGGCGCAGACCATCCGCGACGGCGACATGTTCGTCACCAACGACCCCTATTTCGGCGGCGTCACCCATCTGAGCGACGTCGTCGTGGCCCTGCCGGTGTTTTCCGGCGGGCGTTGCGTCGCCTGGGCCGCCTCCATCGCCCACTGGAACGACATCGGCGGCGCGGTGCCCGGCTCGATGGCCGTGGACGTGACCGAGATCTTCCAGGAGGGGCTGCGGCTGCCGGCGGTGAAGCTGTTCGAGAACGGCAGGCCGATCGCCCCGGTCTTCGACATCATCGCCGCCAACTCGCGGCTGCCCGACTTCGTCAGGGGCGATCTGTGGGCGCAGGTCGCCGCCGCCCGCAAGGCCGAGACGCGCGTCCGCCAGCTCGTGGCGAGCTACGGGCCGGAAGCCTACGACGCCGCGCTCGCGGCGCTGTTCGACGAGGGCGAAAGGCGCGGCCGCGCCGGCCTCGCGCAGCTTCCGGCCGGCCGCTACGCGATCGAGGAGGAGCAGGACGACGGCGCGGTGTGGCGCGCGGCGATCACGGTCTCGGCCGACCGCTTCGTCGTCGACCTGACCGGCAATCCGGCGCAGCGGGCCGCCCCCTTCAACACCAGCCGCGACGGCGCGGTGATCTCGGCGCAGATGGTGTTCAAGGCGCTGTCGGACCCGACGCTGTTCGCCAATGCCGGCTCGTTCCGCCCGCTCGAGGTGGTGACGGAGCCGGGCACGATCTTCCACGCCACCGGCAACGCGCCGCACGGCTACTATTTCGAGACCCGCATCCGGCTCTACGACATGCTGTGGCGCTGCATGGCCAACGCCATGCCCGAGCGGCTGCCGGCCGGCCACTTCGCCTCGATCTGCGGCACGGTGATCGCCGGGACGCATCCCGACACCGGCCGCCGCTTCACCATGGTCGAGCCGCAGATGGGCGGCTGGGGCGCCACCGCCACGCGCGACGGGCTCGACGCCATGTATTCGGGCAGCCACGGCGAGACCTACAACTGCCCGGTCGAGATTTGCGAGGCGCGCTACGGCCTCGAGGTCGGCTACAAGCGGCTGGGCGAGAGCACGGCGGGCAGGGGCCTGCACAGCGGCGGCAGGGGGCTCGAGCTGCGCTACGGCCTGCGCGCGCCGGCGGTGCTGTCGGCCGGCTACAGC
>JACZJD010000701.1 GCA_014860725.1 Aquamicrobium sp. | reverse complement strand
CTACTTCTTCCAGAACGCCGACGGCCGCATCGTCTTCGCCATCCCCTACGAGGACGATTTCACCCTGATCGGCACCACCGACCGCGACTATGACGGCGACCCGAAGGAGGCCCGCATCGGCGATGCGGAGATCGACTATCTCTGTGCCGCCGCGAGCGAGTATTTCGCCGAGCCGGTGCGGCGCGAGGATATCGTGTGGACCTATTCGGCGGTGCGCCCGCTTTACGACGACGGCGCCTCGAAGGCGCAGGAGGCCACCCGTGATTACGTGCTGAAGGTGGAGGGCGGCGAGGACGAGGCCAAGCTCGTCAACGTCTTCGGCGGCAAGATCACCACCTATCGCCGGCTTTCCGAGCACGTGCTGGAGAAGATCGAGGCCGCACTCGGCGCGAAGGGGCCGCACTGGACCGCCGACGCGCCGCTGCCGGGCGGCGAATTCCCGGTCGAGGGCTTCGACGCCGAGCTGGCGCGGCTGCGGCGCGATTTCCCGTTTCTCGCGCCCGTCCACGCCCGCCGTCTGCTGCGGCTTTACGGCACGCGCGCGCGCTCCATATTGGCAGATGCGACGTCGCCGGACGATCTCGGCCGCCGCTTCGGCGCCGACCTCCACGAGGCGGAGGTGCGCTATCTGATCGACAGGGAATGGGCGCGCACGGCCGCAGACGTGCTGTGGCGCCGCACCAAGCTCGGCCTGAGGCTCGATGCCGGGGAGGCGGCCGCGCTGGAGGAATACATGCAGGGCAAGGCGGAACGCGGAAGGAACGAAGCGGCGGAGTAGGGTCGGCGCGGCAACAAGAAGATGGATCGCCGTCGGTGCGTCAAAGGGCGCGCGGCGATCCGGGAAGGCAGGGAGCCGGGAGGAGGCGACATGCTGGAACTGAGGAACGTCACCAAGGTCGTGGGCGCGGAGACGCACATCGACGGCGTGTCGCTGGCGCTCGCGCACGGCTCGCTCAACGTCCTCCTCGGCCCCACCCTTTCCGGCAAGACGACGCTGATGCGGCTGATGGCCGGGCTCGACCGGCCGACCGCGGGTTCCGTGGTCTTCGACGGCGCGGATGTGACCGGCGTGCCGGTGCAGAAGCGCAACGTCGCCATGGTCTACCAGCAGTTCATCAACTATCCGGCGATGACGGTCTACGAGAACATCGCCTCGCCGCTCCGCGTCGCGGGCGCCGACCCCGCGACGGTGAAGCGCGAGGTCGGCCGCGCCGCCGAGCTGCTGCGGCTGACCCCCTATCTCGACCGCCTGCCGCTCAACCTCTCCGGCGGCCAGCAGCAGCGCACGGCGCTTGCCCGCGCCATCGTCAAGAAGGCGGGGCTGGTGCTGCTCGACGAGCCGCTCGCCAATCTCGACTACAAGCTGCGCGAGGAGCTGCGCGCCGAGCTGCCGAAAATCTTCTCCGAGTCGGGCGCGATCTTCGTCTACGCCACCACCGAGCCCTCAGAGGCCCTGCTGCTCGGCGGCTTCACGGCGACGCTGAGCGAAGGCCGTGTCACCCAGTTCGGCCCGACGGTCGAGGTGTTCCGCCGTCCGGCCGACCTGATCACGGCGAAGACCTTCGCCGATCCGCCGCTCAACACCATCTCGCTGCGCAAGAAGGGCGCGGCGTTCGAGCTCGACGGCGGCGTCCGCCTGCCGGTGCCGGCGGGCCTCGCCGGCGCGCCCGACGGGCCGTATGTGGTCGGCTTCCAGCCGCATCATCTGTCCCTGCGACGGGCGTCGGCCGCCGCGGTGCCCGTCACGGCCAAGGTCACGGTCACCGAGATCACCGGCTCGGAGAGCTTCGTGCATCTCGCCTTCGCCGATGCGCGCTGGGTGATGCTGACGCCGGGCATCCACCATTTCGATCCCGACGAGACGATCGAGGTGTTCGTCGATCCGCGCCATCTGATGGCGTTCGACGAGGCCGGCCGCGCCGTGCGCCCGGCCGAAGGGCTGGCGGCATAGGGGAGGACGGGAGAATGGCGCGCATCGACCTCGACCACATCCGCCACGCCTACGGCGACGCCCCGAAATCGGAGGCCGACTATGCGCTGAAGGAGGTTTCCCACACCTTCGAGGACGGCGGCGCCTATGCGCTGCTCGGCCCCTCGGGCTGCGGCAAGACCACGCTGCTCAACATCATCTCCGGCCTGATCCACGCGTCGGAAGGGCGGCTGCTCTTCGACGGCGAGGACGTGACGGCGCTTTCGACGCAGGAGCGCAACATCGCGCAGGTGTTCCAGTTTCCGGTCGTCTACGACACCATGACCGTCTACGACAATCTCGCCTTCCCGCTCAGGAACCGCCGCGTGCCCGAGGCCGACGTCGACCGCAAGGTGCGCGAGACGCTGGAGATGATCGATCTCGCCGCTCTTGCCGGCAGGCG
>JACZJD010000700.1 GCA_014860725.1 Aquamicrobium sp. | reverse complement strand
TCTTCATCTATCTGTTCGCGCCGCTGGTGGTGATGTCGGCGGCGACCTTCAACACCAGCCGCTTCCCGACGGTGACGCCGTGGCAGGGCATGACGCTGCAATGGTTCACGGCGCTGTGGAACGACCGGCCGATGTGGCAGTCGGTGTGGACGTCGATCGTCGTCGCCTTCTTCGTGGTGCTGGTGGCGCTGCCGGTCGGCACGGCGGCCGCGCTGATTCTGACCAGCCTGCATGCGCGGGCGCGCAGCTTCCTCTACGCGCTGATGGTGTCGCCGCTGCTCACCCCCGGCGTGGTCATCGGCATCGCGACGCTGGTGCTGTGGCGGCAGATGGGCGTCGGCGGCGGCATCTTCCTGATCGTCGTGGCGCAGGCGAGTTTCATCATCTGCTACGTGATGCTGATGGTGGCGGCGCGCCTCCAGCGCTTCGACCGCACGCAGGAGGAAGCCGCGCTCGGCCTCGGCGCGTCGAAGTTCATGGTGTTCCGGCGCATCCTGCTGCCGTTCCTGCGGCCGGCGCTGATCGCGGCCGCCTTCCTCGCGATCCTGCAATCGGTCGAGAACTACAACACGACGCTGTTCGTGCGCGGCTTCGACACGCCGCTGACGGTCTATATCGCGACCAAGGTGAGGACGGGGCTGACGCCGGCCGTCAACGCGCTGGCGCTGATCATGATCGCGATGACGGTCCTCGGAGCCGTCGCCTACGAGGTCGTGCGCCGCCGTCAGGCTGCGGCCGCGGGCCGGGCGGACTGAGCGGCGGCCTTCTGCAGCGCGGATTGCCCTGAAGCGGGAGCGGGAGAAAAACTCAGGTCAATCCATCGCCGCCGCCGTCATCCCGGCCGAGCGGAGCGAGAGCCGGGACCCATTGAGCGGCGCGGCGGGGTGACGGGTTCGCGCGGCAGCCTTGCCATGCGCCGGGATGAGAACCGGGCCGCGCTCGACGATGCTCGCATCAATGGGTCCCGGCTCGGCGGCCGCTGCGCGGCCTTGGCCGGGATGACGGCATCGATGCCGGACCAGGCCGAAGGAAAAGCGCGAAGCGGCTTTCCGTCCGCAATCGTGCAAGGACCGCAAGGGCGGCCTACACGCCGCGGGTGCGCGACAGGCCGTCCTTGGCCGCCTTGAGGTTGGGGTCGAGGCGTGCGGCTTCGCCGTAGGAGCGCGCCGCGCGCGCCTTGTCGCCGCGCCGCTCGAGGATCAGGCCCTGATAGGCCCAGGCCTCGGCGTTGCTCTTGTCGAGTTTGATCGCGGTGCTGAAATCGGCGAGCGCGTTCTCCTCGTCGTTGCGGGCGAGGTAGGACAGGCCACGGCCGTTGTAGGGCTCGGCGGCGTTGGGCGCGAGCGAGATGGCGGTGGCGAAATCCTCGATGGCGAAGTCGTGCTGCCCCCGCGCCTGATAGAGCAGGCCGCGATTGTGGTAGGCGCGCGGGTCGGTGGTGTCGAGCTGGATCGCCCGCTCGAAGTCGCGGAAAGCGTCGTCGCCGCGGCCGGCGAGCCGGTAGAGGTTGCCGCGGCCGATATAGGCGACGTCGTAGGACGGGTTGATCTGGAGGGCGCGGCTGTAGTCCTGCAGCGCGGCCTGCTGGTTGCCGGTCATGCGGTGGATGAGGGCGCGGTTGGCATAGGCCTGATAGAAATTGGGGTTGATGCCGATCGCCGTATCGAAGTCCTTGATCGCCTCCTGATAGCGGCCGCCGCGCCCCAGCGCCGTGCCGCGCACGTTGTAGGCCTCGGGGTCGTTGGGGTTGCGCTGGATGACGGCGGAAAGCGAGGCGATGTTCTCGCTCGATCCCTGTGCGGCGTCGATGCCGGCAACCTCGCCGAGCGGGCCGCTCGCCGTCTGGCAGCCGGCGAGCGCCAGAGCCGCCAGCACCATGCAGGCGGCGACGACCGTCCTGCCCTTCACCTCGACTGCGTTGCGATTCATTGCGGGGTTCCCCTGTCCGCGTCTGGCCGAAACGCCGTTTGTGTCATTCGTGATCCGCACCGGATGGCCGGGCAGCGAATCGGCAAAGAAAAAGGCGGTGCGATTTTCATCGCCCCACCTTCGTCGGGTATCGCCGGAAAAAGACGAAAACTTGGCGCGGTTCAGCGCGCAGGGGCGGAGCGGCCGCCAGCGATCAGGCCCTCGCGCTGGGCGCGCTTGCGGGCGAGCTTGCGGGCGCGGCGCACGGCCTCGGCCTTCTCGCGCGCACGCTTCTCGGAGGGCTTCTCGTAATGTCCGCGCATCTTCATCTCGCGGAAAATGCCTTCGCGCTGCATCTTCTTCTTGAGGGCGCGAAGCGCCTGGTCGACGTTATTGTCGCGGACGAGTACCTGCACGTGCGTTCCTGTCTTCGTTTGGCTCGATAATCCGGACGCAATAGGCATGCGTCCTCGCGGCCCTTCACCGCGAATTGGGCCGGCTATTAGCAGAACGCGCCGCGCTTGTCGAGAGTGCGTTTGCTACTGCAGCGCGGTTGCGCCGCCCGCCGGCGCGGCGCGCACGAAGACGACGTCGCCGCCCGGCTCGTGCTCCGTGCGGTCCATGGGACGCATCTGAGGCATCTGGTCGGCGCGGCCCGCGACCATGGGACGGATATATTCGTGGAACAGCTCCTCGGCGGAGAAGATGTCGCGGTCGATCTTCTCCAGCCCGGTCAGCAGCGCGCGGGCGAACACCGAATGCCCGCCGCCGCCGAGGTCGAGCACCGGCTCCGTGCCGCCGGAGGTGATGAGGACGCGCGACTTCATCTGCGCCATGCGCGCCAGCGTCCGGTTGCGGTCCTCCGCCGTCACCTGCGCCAGCGCGGCCGCGGCCTCGCCGCCGCTACGCAGCGCGCCCGAATAGCACGAATCGGAGATCAGGATCACCTTGCGGGCGCGCAGGCGCTGGACATGCTCGGTGATGGTCGCGCCGGACAGGTAATTGTAGGGACGCGTGGCGTCCACGGGCACCCAGGCGGCGTTCAGCGTCCGCTCGTCGTAGACGCCGTGGCCGGCATAGTAGATCAGCACGGTGTCGTTCTCGCCCGCGACCTGGCCGAGCGTGTAGAGCGCGTCCTCGATGCGGTCCTTGGTGGCGTCCACCAGGAACAGCGGGAAGCCCTCCCCCTGCGAGAAGCGCAGCTCGGTCTCGAAGCCGTAGCGGGCGGCGAGGACGGATCGCAGCGCCTCGGCGTCGGCCACCGGCGTCTGCAGCGAGGAGAAGCCGGTCTCCGGCAGGTAGGTCCTGTTGGCGATGATGAGCGCGAAGCGCCGGCCTTCGTTCTCGAACTTCTTGAGGTCGCCGTCGTAGACGAGCTCGAGCGGCGGCATCAGGTGGATCTCGTTGTCGGCGGTCAGCCCGGTCACGCTGATCGTGTTGACGCCGGCGCGCAGATTGATCTTGGCCGAGAAGCGGCCGTCGCGGGAAAGCGCTGCCGGCTGGCCCTCGACCAGCACCGCGCGCGCCGGGGCGTGCCAGTCGACGACGCCGACGATCTCCAGCTGCGGAACCTCGACCACGCGGGCCCCGCGCGTGTCGGAGGGGCTGATGATGCGGATCGTGTCCGTCCGCTGCGCGCCGTCGGCTGAGCCGGCGAAGACGCGCATGTCGGCATTCGTCGCCTCGATCCGGTGCGCCTGGCGCCACCGCCTCTCTGCATCGGCCGCGGCGATCCGGTTGAGGCCGGCGCTGATGTCGCGAACCGTCGCCTCGCGGTTTTCCAGCAGCGCCTGGGCGACGCGGAAGGTGAAGAGGCCGTACTTGACCTTCTCGCCGCCGACGTCGAACGAGGCTTCGATCGAGGGATTCTCGTCGATTGAGGAGTAGAAGACGGCAAGCTCGCCGGCGTCGCGGCTCAGGCGCGAGCGCTTCAGGTCGATCTCGTCCGGGGCGGTGCCAGGCACGTTCCCGGTTCCGACGTCGACGCTCCAGAACGCGTCGGAGACGGCGATGTGCCGGCCGAGCACGTCGGCCGTGGACGCGTAGCAGGTGTCGAGCACGAGCGTGACGTCGGCGCGGTGATTCCTGAACAGCGTCACCAGCTCGGCGACGTCGTCGCCGGTCAGCACCTCGAAGGCCTGCGGCTTGCCGTCGACGATCTCGCCGGACCCGTTGAGAAACAGGGTGATGCCGGAGTCGAGATACCATTGCGTCGCGTCGGTCAGGCTGCGAAGCGCGCTCAGGTCCGCCTCGGCTCTGCCGCCCAGCATTTCGCGCGCCGACGAAAGCACCTCGTCGAGCGACCTTTCGCGCGGGCTGTCCCGACCGTCGCCGATCATATCCCGGGCGATCGTCTTCGAGACCAGCGCCGTTCCGCCGTAGTGGACGAAGACCTTGTCGTTGCATTCGAGGCGCGAAAGGATGGTCCATGCCGCCTCGACGATCGCCTCGCGGCCGGCTTCGTCGCCGACGAGCGGGAAGATGTCCTCCTTCGCCGCGCCGAGCGTTTCGAGGGTGGAGGCCAGGAGACGCACGTCGTTGTCGGGGCCGGCGAGCCGCATGGTGCGGGGGCCGGGGTCGCTTGCGCCGATCAGCAGGCCGAAGATGCGCGGCGTGTGGCCGATGGCGCAGGACTCGGCCGGAAGCGGCATGCTGCGGCCGTGAAACAGCGGCCGCAGCGTCCCTTCGGCGACGGCGGCGAGGCGGGCGTTGAAGAACTCCAGCTCCTCGACGATGCGGGCGGCCCTGCTTGCCGCGGCCTCGGCACCGTTCAGGGGAGACACGCCGGCATGCGCGGCTCCGGCGGAAAGAAACTGCATGACGAACAGCACGGCTGCCCATCTTGCCACAGCATGTCGCATCGCTTCGACCCCTAGCCCGACTGTCCCGACCGGCATCATCCTTCGCACGGATAGTGGCAAAGCTTTGTCGCCTGTGACAAGTCGTCTCACATCGCCCGCCGGTGTCCGGCGTGCAAAGCGGCAATCGCCGTCGCAAACAGCGCAGGAGGTGGCGGCGGCTTTTGGCTAGTGGTACACCGTCGCCATGGTTGCGGGGCCGCGCGCCCGGCGACCGGGACCGCACGTCGAGCAGCCGGAGCAGCAGCGCATGCGCAAGTATTCCGCCTTCGCCATCGCCCGCGAGGCGCTTCGCGGCCACAAGGGCTGGGAGCCGCAATGGCCCTCTCCGCAGCCGAAGAAGGAATACGAGGTGGTGATCGTCGGCGCCGGCGGCCACGGCCTCGCCACCGCCTACTATCTCGCGAAGGAGCACGGCATCACCGATGTCGCGGTGGTGGAGAAGGGATGGCTCGGCGGCGGCAATACGGGCCGCAACACCACCATCATCCGCTCGAACTATCTCTACGACGAATCGGCGGCGATCTACGACCACGCGGTGAAGCTGTGGGAAGGACTGTCGCAGGAGCTGAACTACAACGTCATGTATTCGGCGCGCGGCGTGATGATGCTCGCCCACAACGTCCACGACGTCCAGGTGCTGAAGCGCCACGTCCACGCCAACCGGCTGAACGGCGTCGACAACGAATGGCTGACGCCCGAGGAGGCGAAGGCGTTCTGCCCGCCGCTCAACATCGCGAAGGGTGCGCGCTATCCGGTGATGGGCGCCGCATTGCAGCGGCGCGGCGGCACGGCAAGACACGACGCCGTCGCCTGGGGCTATGCGCGCGGGGCCGCCGACCGCGGGGTGGACATCATCCAGAACTGCGAGGTCACGGGCATCCGCCGCGCCCGCGAGGGCCACGTGCTCGGGGTCGAGACCACGAAGGGCTTCATCGGCGCGAAGAAGATCGGCGTCGTCGCGGCCGGCCATTCCTCGGTCGTCATGCAGATGGCGGACGTGCGCATGCCGCTCGAAAGCTATCCCTTGCAGGCGCTGGTCTCCGAGCCGGTCAAGCCGGTGGTGCCGTGCGTGGTGATGTCGAATACGGTCCATGCCTACATCTCGCAGTCGGACAAGGGCGAGCTCGTCATCGGCGCGGGCACGGACCAGTATACGTCCTATTCGCAGACCGGCGGCCTGCACATCCTCGAGCACACGCTCGACGCCATCTGCGAGATGTTCCCGGTGTTCACGCGCATGAAGATGCTGCGCTCGTGGGGCGGCATCGTCGA
>JACZJD010000699.1 GCA_014860725.1 Aquamicrobium sp. | reverse complement strand
GGAGGAGGGCGTGCTCGCCATGCTGTGCGCCGTCTTCGGGACGAGCTGGCTGATCGCGCTTTCCGTCGTCGTGCGCGGGCGTGCGGAAGAGGCTCAGTGGGCCGCGCTGGGCGCGGGGAGCGTGCTTGCCGGGGCGCTGGTTGCGCTATCGGGCGGGCCCGGCACGCCGGCTGCGGTGCTTCTTGCGGTTGTGCCGCTGGAAACGTGGTGGGTCGCCCGGTCGCGCAAGGTCGCCGGCGCGGCGCTGGCGGCATCCGGCATCGCGGTCGGCGTCTTCATGCAGGTTCCGGGCCTCGGCGATGCCGCCGCCGCGTCGGCATGGCAGTGGATCGCGCCCGCGCTCTACGGCGCGACGCTCGCCCTGCGCCGGACCGTGGCCGAGGGCGAGGGCGCGAAGGCGGACCGCCGGGAAGCCGTCCTTGCCGAGACGGCGTTCGACGCCGTGGTCGTCAGGCTGTCGCGCGCCGGCGAGGCCGAGAGCGTGTCGCCGCAGGCGTCGCGCATTCTTGGCATCGACCCTGCGCTTCTTCTCGGCGGCGGTCTGTTCGAGCGCGTTCATGTCGGCGACCGCGTCGCCTTCCTGTGCGCGGCGGCGCAGGTGCGCGACGGCGGCGGGCCGGCCCGCTGCGACGCCAGGATCAGGATGCCTGCCGCCGGAACGGGCGAGGCGGGCCATTTCCGGCCGTTCGAGGTCGACATGGTCGCGGCCGGCGACGGCGCCGTGGCGGCGATCATCCGCGACGGCGGCGAGAAGGCGGCGCTGCGGCGGGAACTGGTCGCTGCGCGCGAGGAGGCCGACGCGAGCGAGGTGGCGAAGGGCCGCTTCTTGGCCACGGTCAGCCATGAGCTCAGGACGCCGCTCAACGCGATCATCGGCTTCTCCGACATGCTGCTCCACCGCGAAATCTCCGGCGATCTGGCGCCGAAGCAGGCAGAGCAGGTCGGGCTGATCCGGGATGCGGGCAACCATCTTCTTTCGGTGGTCAACGCCATCCTCGACGTGTCGAAGATCGAGTCCGGCTCCTACCGCATCACCGTCGAGCCGTTCGACCTGAAGCCGGCGGTGGAGCTGTGCTGCGCCATGCTGGAGCCGCAGGCCGCCGAAAGGGGCGTGACGCTGACCGCGAGGCTGCCGCACGGGCTCGGCCAGGTGCTGGGCGACCGGCGGGCCGTGCAGCAGATCCTCATCAACCTGCTGTCGAACGCGGTGAAGTTCACGCCCGAGGGCGGGCACGTGACCGTGAACGCCGCCTCGCGGGACGGCACGGTGCGCATCTTCGTCAACGATACCGGCATCGGCATCGGCAACGACGATCTCGCCAAGCTCGGCCGCCCGTTCATGCAGGTGCAGAACGACTATACGCGCCAGTTCCAGGGAACGGGCCTCGGCCTGTCGCTGGTCAAGGGGCTCGTCAAGCTGCATGGCGGCTCGATGAGCATCGAAAGCGCGCCGGGCCTCGGGACGACCGTGACCGTCGGCCTGCCGGCCGCCACGCCGGCGGAATGCGGCGTGGAGCGGGACACGGCCGGGGAAACAGCGGGCGGGGAAACAGGGGAAAGACATGGCATCGCGCTCCGCAAGATCGCGTAACGGCCGCAGGCCCATCGACGAGTTCGATGACGAGGAGAACGGCGTCGCCGCATTCCTGCTGCGCAACCGCACGGCGGTCGGCGGCGTGACGGCCTTTGCCGTCGCCTTCGCCTATGTCGCCGCCAATGCGCTGTGGTATCAGCCGCACGCGCATGGCAGCGCGTTCTTCTCCACCCGCCCGCTGGCCGGGCCGACCGTCGAGGCGAGCCGGCTCGAGCAGCAGCCGGAGACGGAAGTGGACGCCGCGGCGATCGAGACCATCATCCGCATCGAGCGCGAGAAGCTGAGGGAGCGCGAGACGGCGAGCGCCCCGCCGGCGGCCGCCGTCCCGGAAGCGCCCGAGGCGCGGCCGGCGGTGAAGGGCGATCCGGTGGTCGAGGAGGTGCAGCGCATCCTCGCCGGACTCAACCTCTATTCCGGCACGGTGGACGGCCTGACCGGGCCGCAGACGCGCAGCGCCATCGAGGCCTATCGCAAGATGGTCGGGCTGAGCGTGTCGGCCGAGATCGACGACCAGCTTCTCGCCCAGCTCGGCGCGCGCCCGAGAAGCGTGGCCGGCGCGCCGCCGCTGCCGCAGGGCTCGCCGGGCACCGACATGATCGAGACGTCGTCGGCCGCGCCTCGCGGCGACGCCATGGTGATGCGCATCCAGGCCGGGCTGAAGGCGTTCGGCAATGACGGGATCGAGATCGACGGCGTGGTCGGCTCGCGGACGCGGGCGGCGATCCTCGAGTTCCAGTCGCTGTTCGGCCTGCCGGAGACGGGCGAGCCGGACGAGACGCTCTACGCCAAGATGCGCGATATCGGCCTGACAGACTGACACGGCCTTGCGCGTCACCACCGACTTCTGGATTTCCTCGGTCGTGCGCCGCGTCGCTCCACGGCCGCGAAGCCGCCCTCCGCGAAGGCGCGGCCGAGGCCGGCGCGGTGATGATCCGAAGCGGTCGCGCCGCAGACGAGCTACGACGAGGCCGGACCCTCGGAGCGGCTGTTCGCCGAGGTGCTGCGCACCACCGACGAGGATGCCGCGCCGGTCGCGCGCCGGGCGCAGGCACTGCATCACCAGGAAGGCTTCCTCCTCGGAGAGGGCAAGCGCACGCAGCGCGACGATCAGGCGGGCCGGATCGCTGTCCTCGACGATGTCGCGGGCGCAGTCGGGGGCAATGTCGAGAGCATCGGCGAGCGCGGTGTGGAAGAGGGCCGGCGCGCCGGCGAGCGCGGTCGAGCGCAGCTTGCGATAGGTACCGGGCTCGCCCTCCCAGCGGAGGCGGAGGGCATTGCCTGCCGGTTCGGGGGCGGGCGTAGTTTCCTGTGCCGGCCGCATCATCGCGCGCAGCCGGTCGCGCGCCTCCTCCGCCGAGGCGGGCATCGGCTCGTTCGGGCCGATCTCGAGCGAGGCGATGAGCCGCATGATGCGCTCGTCGAGGCCGGGACGCGCGGCGATGGCGCGGGCGTGCTCGGAGCCGCGGCGGCCGATTAGCGCCAGAAGGTCGATGGGCGTAAGCACCGGCGAGCGCATCAGGAGCGGCGCGGAAATCTCGACCGGAAGGTCGGCCAGCCGGCGCACGAGGGACGGCGGTGCGAACGGCGTTTCCGAAAGGGCCGCGGCGACGAAGCGCAGCGTCTCCTCGGAGGCGCCGGCGATGAGGGGTGCTGCGAGATCGTCGAGCTGCGCCGTCTCGCGGCGTGTCGGGCGGGCGATCGAGCAGAAGGAAGTGACGGCCGCGCGCAGCAGCCGGTCGGCCTTTCCGGCGGCGCGATAGGAAGCGGTGTTGGGGAAGCCCGATCGAAACACGAGAACGCCTGAACGCTGACAGATACCTGACCCGGCGTCGGGAAGATGCCGAACGGCCACACCGCTAAAGCTAGAGCGAATTTGTTAGCAGCCTGTTAACTCTCTGCTGCGCGTTATGGTCGCGGAGGCGTAGCGTCCTGCTCCGATCGCAACAGGAAACGAGCACAGTCATGGCTACCATATTTCCCTTCGTCGTTCGCCCGGGAGCGCAGCCCCGGACCCCCGCGCCGGGCGAGAGCGCCACGATCATCATCTTCCCCGGGGTGCGCTACGAGCACCCGGACGGCAACGACAAGGCCGCGCCGCCGAGCGTTGCGACCGGCGGCCGCCGCGGGCGCAAGACCAAGGCGCGCTGAGCCTGCCTGCCGTCAGTGCAGCGTGCAGCGGACGGCGCGCAGCCACTCGGATATCGTCGGCTCCCAGCTTTCATCCGGCGCGAAAGTGCGCACCACGACGATGCCTTCGTCGATGGCGGCCTCGACGAAGACGGACTCGTCCAGCGCCGGCGGCAGCGCGTTGCGCAGCGCGATCATCTGGGCGGGCGTCGCCACGACCAGATCGAGCCGGCCCTGCGGCGCCGAGCGGTCGTTGAAGGCGAAGATGTTGAGGCCGGCACGGTCGTGGACCGATATCGACCAGTAGGGCACCGGCCCCTCGCCGTGAACCTGGAGCACGCCGTCGCGCAGGTCGAACCGGCAGGCGACCGCGTCGAAGAGCGGATCGAGGGAGCCGATCAGGGGAGGCGCGTTCGGCGGGTCGAGCCGCACCGTCCTGTAGAAATTGGCCTGCTGCGACAGCGCCGACCACGCGTCGCGCTCGGAATAGGACGGCACGAGCAGAAGCACGGCGATATGGACGATGCCGGCCCCGAGGAGGCCGAGGGCAAGGGCGTGCAGGAGCCTAGTCATCGCAGCCCTCGCGCACGATGGCGGGCAGCTCGACCTCGGCGATGCGGGCGCTGGACGAGATGGCGGTGTCGTAGAGGGCCAGCACCAGCGTGAAGGGACCCGACCCCTGCACGGCCAGCCAGTTGCCGGGCGCGACGTGGCGCGACACGGTCGTCACGATGGAGTTGTCGGGTTCGCGGAGCAGGGTGCGCGAGTGAAGCGCCGGCGCGCGGCCGCCCTCCAGCCGGATGACGGCATTGTTCGCATCGCGGGCAGACAGCGTCCAGAACCGGGAGGGCGGCAGGGTGCCCTCGATGCGGTAGCGGCATTCGAGCAGCAGCGGCTCGTCGGAACTGTCGCGGCGGGCCGTGAAGACGAGGCCCTCGGCGCGGCCGAGCGCAAGGTCCGCCTCGCGCGAGAAGCGCGCCCGCGAATAGGGATCGGCCTGCGGGGTCCCGTAGTCCGGGAAGGCGGTCCATGCCCCGATGGTGACGGTTCCGAAGCCGAAATCCCTGTCGAGCGCCAGCCAGACGCTGCCCGCGCCACCGCCGACGGCGATGGCGACAGTCAGGGCCGTGAGCAGGATGGATTTCAGCATGACGAGTTCGATCTGTGCGGCGGGCTGCCTTGCGGCAGGGGCGATGGCACCAAGCGGTCGCCGCAGGCGGGCCAAATGTCAAGCGGGAACGGACGGGTTCACAGCGACGACAGCGTTTCCGCCTCGGGCGGGAGATTGAGGGCGGGGGCCTGCCGGAACGCTTGCGCCATGTCGTTGAGCAGGCGCGTCGTGCGCGCCGAAAGCAGCGACGGCCTCTCGGCATCGGCGGGCTCGCCGTTCTCGGCGCCGGCATCGGCGACCACCGCGCCGGGCGGCGTGTCGAGGAACGGCTTCTCGACGCCCGGTATGGGCTTCAGCTCGATCTTCTGGTGGGCGTAGGCCATCAGCCGCTGCCAGACCATGGCCGGCACCGAGCCGCCGGTCATGTTGCGCGTCGGCGAATAGTCGTCGTTGCCGAGCCAGACGGCGGCGACGTAGTTGCCGGTGTAGCCGACATACCAGGCGTCGCGGTAGGCCTGGGCGGTGCCGGTCTTGCCGGCGGAACGGATGCCGGGAAGGGCGGCGCGGCGGGCCGTGCCGATCTCGGGGATCTGGACCATGATCGAGTTCATCGACGCCACGGCCTGCTCGGTGACGGTGCGCCTGGGCGAGGGCGCGTCGCGGCCGAAATCGTAGACTACCTCGCCGGCATGGGTCAGAAGCTGGGTGATGCCGTGCCGCGAGCCGGTGAAGCCGCCATTGGCGAGGGTGAGGTAGCCGGTGGCCTGATCCATGACGGTCATGCCCGAGGTGCCGAGCACCATGGTCCGGTGGCCGTTCAGTTCGGATTCGACGCCCATCGCCCTGGTCTTCTCGGCGATGACGGGGATCGACAGGTGCTCCTTGGCGAGACGCACCGGGACGGTGTTGTAGGAGCGGATCAGCGAGGTGGCGAGCGGCACGCGGCCGGCATAGCCGCGGCTGTAGTTCTTGGGCGACCAGTTGCCCCAGCTGATCGGCGCGTCGGGAACGATGGAATCGGGCGTGAAGCCCGCCTCCATCGCCGCCGTGTAGACATAGGGCTTGAAGGACGAGCCAGTCTGGCGCAGCGCGCGGGTGGCGCGGTTGAACTGGCTGCGCGCATAGTCGCGGCCACCGACGATGGCGCGCACGGCGCCGTTGGTTTCCATCACCACCATCGCGCCTTCGGAGACGCGGTAGGCCTGGCCATGCTGGCGCAGGTGGAACTCGACCGATTCCTCGGCCGCCTTCTGCAGGTCCATGTCGAGCGTGGTACGCGCGACGAGGGCGTGCGGACCGTTCTTCGGCGCGATCTTCTTGACCTCCTCGAATGCCCAGTCGAGGAAATAGTCCGGCGTCTCGCGGCCGGCGCGGTCGACGGCGGTCGCCGGATGGAGGCGCGCCGACAGCACCTGGCCCTCGGTCATGAAACCGGCGTCGACCAGATTGGACAGGACGACGTTGGCGCGGCCGCGCGCCGCCGGCAGGTTGATGTGCGGGGCGTAGTTGCCGGGCGCCTTGAACAGGCCCGCGATCATCGCCGCCTCGGCCAGCGTCAGCTCCTTCACGCCCTTGTCGAAATAGAAGTCGGACGCCGCGGCGATGCCGAAGGTGCCGCCGCCGAGATAGGCGCGGTCGAGATAGGGCTGGAGGATCTCCTTCTTGGGCAGGTTCCACTCCAGCCAGAGCGCGAGATAGGCTTCCTTGATCTTGCGCTCCATCGAGCGCTCGTTGGTCAGGAACAGGTTCTTGGCGAGCTGCTGCGTCAGCGTCGAGCCGCCCTGCACCACGGAGTTGGCGCGGACGTTCTCGCTCAGCGCGCGGGCGAGGCCGATGAAGTCGATGCCGAAATGCTCGAAGAAGCGGCGGTCCTCGGTGGCCAGCACGGCCTTGATGACGTGGTCGGGAATCTCGTCAACCGGCACGGAGTCGCGCTGGATGATGCCGCGCTGGCCGATCTCGTTGCCGTAGCGGTCGAGGAAGGTGACGGCGTAGTCGCCCTGCGAGCGCCAGTCCTTCGCCGTCTCCTCAAAGGCGGGGAGCGCAAGCGCCAGAAGCACGATCGAGCCGGCCGTGCCCATGGTGAAGCCCTCGCTGGCAAGCTCGACCACGCCGCGCCGCCAGCCCTTCACGCGGAAGCGGCGGAAGAAGATGGTGAGGTTTTCCCAGGCCTCGCGCGCCCGGAACCCGGCTTCGTAGAGCGACGAATCGATCCAGGCGTCGACGGCGAGCAGCTTCGTCGCCCGCGGCACCCTCGATTTGCGTTTCCGGAACGGATTGAACATCGCGTCTGCGCCCACACCGCCGATCCCCGGCCAGACTTGAATCGCAACGGGGCGGATTCAGGGCAGGCGACACGGACCGGCTGCCCGTGTTCTTGCCGATTTCGTGGCTGGCGACAAGGCGCGGCGCGGTAAAAGGCGGGTGATCGTAAATTTCCGGAAGAGATAGGAATATTTTCTTGACACCGTGACGGTCGTCCGGTAGGGTTTTCATATCGTCGGAAAAGTGCGCCGGGCGGCCGGAATGGCCGGGACCCGCGGCGCGGAACCGGCGGGATTTCTCCAATTCAGGACGGATGATGGTTTCGGGCAGGATGCAGGCCGCCTGGGCGGAAAGACGCGCGCTCGTGGAAGAGTTCGGCTTGCCGGTCGAGCGCGTCGCGGTGGCCTGCTACCTGAATGCGAACGCGCTGGCAGACCGGGCGGCAAGAGAGAACTGGAAGCGTCCCGGCGTGGAGGCGCTGTCGAGGCAGGAGCGGATCGCGCGGGTGCACGACCGCCTGCTCGCGCGCATCGAGCGGGAGCAGCTTCACGCCGACGACAGTGAGGGACCGCTCGACAAGGCCGGCATCGCGGAGCTCGCGGCGACGGCCCGCATCCTCGCGAAGATAAGCGAGATCACGCGCGACGAGGACGGCGCGAAGGAAAAGCAGCTGGAGCGGGATGCCGACATTGCCGCAATTCTCGACAGGCTCGACGGACAGATCGTCGGCCTCGCGCGACATCTCGCGCAGGAAATGGCTCGAAGCGAGCTTCACGCCGCGGGAGCTGCTGCTGGCCAGCCTTGAATGGGTGGGGCTGGCGCACGGGCCGCAATACCGGCCGGGGGCCGCGGCGCGCAACTGGATGGTGGTTGGCGGGCGCGGCTCGGGCAAGACGCGGCTGGGCGCCGAATGGGTCAATGCGCTGGTGCGCGGCTTCCCGCCTTTCTCGGGCGGCAGGCGGCACATGCGCATCGCGCTCGTCGGCGAGACGCTGGGCGACGTGCGCGAGGTGATGGTGGAGGGGCCGTCCGGGATCGCCACGATCTCGCGCTGGAACCGGCCGCGCTACGAGCCGACGCGGCGCAGGCTGCTGTGGGACAGCGGTGCGGTGGCGCACGCCTTCTCATCGGAAGACCCGGAAAGCCTGCGCGGGCCGCAGTTCGAGGCGGCGTGGTGCGACGAGCTCGCCAAGTGGAAGAACGCCGATGCCTGCTTCGACATGCTCCAGTTCGGCCTGAGGCTGGGCGAGGAGCCGCGGCAGCTGGTGACGACGACGCCGAGGCCGATACCGCTGTTCAGGCGGTTGCTGGGCGACCCGGCTTTCACGGTGACGCGGATGCGGACCGAGGAGAATGCGGAAAACCTCGCCGAAGGCTTCATCGCCGCGATCAGGGCACGCTATGCGGGAACGCGGCTGGCGCGCCAGGAACTCGACGGCGAGCTGATCGAGGACAGGCCGGACGCGCTCTGGAGCCGGGCGGTGCTGGAGGCGGCGGCCGGCGCTCACGGCGCGCTGAGGCGGATCGTGGTGGCGGTGGACCCGCCGGCGACCTCGCGCCGGACCTCGGATGCCTGCGGCATCGTGGTGGCGGCGCTGGACGAAGCGGACCGCGCGGTGGTGCTATGCGACGCGACGCTTGCCGCCGCGCGGCCGCAGGACTGGGCGGAAAGGGCCGTGGCACTCTATCGCGACTACGAGGCCGATTGCATCGTCGCCGAGGTCAACCAGGGCGGCGACATGGTGGTGGCGGTGCTGCACACCGTCGACCCCGCCGTGCCGGTGAGGGAAGTGCGGGCGAGCCGGGGCAAGTGGCTGCGCGCCGAGCCGGTCGCGGCGCTCTATGCGCAGGGCCGCGTGGTGCATGCCGCCCGCTTCCCCGAACTCGAGGACGAGATGTGCGATTTCGGCCCCGAGGGGTTGTCCGGCGGGCGCTCGCCCGACCGGGTGGACGCCCTAGTCTGGGCGGTAACCGAGCTTCTGCTCGGCCGCGCCGGACGGCCGCGGATCAGAAATCTGAGCTGAACGGGAACTGACGATGGGATGGAACTGGCCCTGGGCGAAGCGCCCGGCCGGCGCGGTTGCGCGTGCCGAGACGAAGGACGCCGGCTTCGGTCTGGTGGCGCTGCACGCGCAGGCGGATGCGCGCTGGACGCGCGGCGACTATGCGGCGCTGGCGCGCGAAGGCTACATGCGCAACCCGGTGGTGCACCGGGCGGTGCGCATGATCGCGGAGGCCGCCGCGGCCGTGCCGTGGCTGCTCTATGAGGGCGCGGCCGAGCTCTCCGAGCATCCGCTGCTCGGCCTCATGGCGCGGCCGAACCAGCGCAGCGCCGGCTCCAGCTTCATGGAGACGGTCTACGGCCACCTGCTGATGTCCGGCAACGCCTATGTCGAGCTGGTCGAGGCGGGCGATGCGCGCGAACTGCATGCGCTGCGCCCGGACCGGGTGGCCGTCGCCGCCGACGCATCGGGCTGGCCGGTGGCGCTCGAGCATCGCGAGGGTGCGGCGAAGCGCAGGATCGCGCTCGGCGAGGCGGGCGCGGCGCTGCATCTGAGGCTCTTCCATCCGCTCGACGATCACTACGGTTTTCCGCCGCTGCAGGCGGCGCTGATGGCGCTCGACATCCACAACGCGGCCGGGCGCTGGAACAAGGCGCTGCTCGACAATTCGGCCCGCCCCTCGGGTGCGCTCGTCTATGCGCCGAAGGAGGGCGGCAACCTGACGGACGAGCAGTACGAGCGGCTGAAGACCGAGCTGGAGGACGGCTATTCCGGCGCGCGGGCGGCCGGGCGGCCGCTGCTGCTCGAAGGCGGGCTCCTGGAAGGCGATGGGCCTGACGCCGAAGGACATGGACTTCATCGAGGCCAAGAACGCGGCCTGCCGCGACATAGCGCTCGCCTTCGGCGTGCCGCCGATGATCCTCGGCATCCCCGGCGACAATACCTATGCCAACTATCAGGAGGCGAACCGCGCCTTCTACCGCATGACAGTGCTGCCTCTCGTCGCGCGGACCGCGACCGAGATGGCCGCATGGCTTGCGCCACGCTTCGGCGCCGCGCTGAGGCTCGAACCCGACGTGGACCGCATCGACGGTCTGGCGGCCGAGCGCGAGGCGCTGTGGGCGCGCGTCAGCGCGGCCGATTTCCTGACGGACGACGAGAAACGGGAGGCGGTCGGCTATGGCGCTCGACTCTGACCTTGCCGCCGGCGTCACCGAGGTGACGGACGGAACATGGCTGTGGCTGGCGCGGACCGCCGGCGCGGTCGCGGGCTCGGCGATCTCGCTCGCCTACATGCTGCCGGCCGGGCGGCGCGAGGCCGGAATCCGCTTCGGCGTCGGTGTCGCGAGCGGGCTGGTGTTCGGCGGCACGGCCGGCCTCAAGCTCGCCGTCGAGCTCGGCATCGCAGGCGTGATCGGCCCGTTCGAGGCCATGCTGATGGGCTCGGCGGCAGCGAGCCTGTGCGCCTGGTGGGCCCTCGGGCCGATCCTGCGCCTGTTCAGGCCCGACGGAGAAAAGCGGAGCGACAAGGATGACTGACGCGAGAGCAATCGCCGCATGCGAGCGGAAGTTCGCAGCAAGCGCGATCGGACGGGTGGGCGAGGACGGGACCTTCTCCGGCTATGCCAGCCTGTTCGGCAAGGCCGACCTCGCCAACGACGTGGTGGAGCCCGGCGCATTCGCCCGCGCGCTCCGCCGGCGGGGCAAGGCCGGGGTACGCATGCTCTACCAGCACGATCCGGCCGAGCCGATCGGCACCTGGCTCGACCTCGCCGAGGATGCGCGCGGCCTCCACGTGCGCGGCAGGCTGACGCCGGGCGTCGGCCGGGCGCGCGAGGTGCTGGAGCTGATGCGCGCCGGGGCGCTCGACGGCCTTTCCATCGGCTTCCGCACGGTGAGGGCGCGCAAGGACGCGAAGAGCGGCCTGCGCCGGATCGTCGAAGCGGATCTGTGGGAAATCTCGGTCGTCACCTTCCCGATGCTGCCCGAGGCGCGGGTGGAGACCGTGAAGGGCAGACGGCTGCCCTCGACACGCGAATTCGAGCGCTGGCTGACGCGGGACGCGAAGCTGACGCGCTGGGAGGCCCGCGCGGTGATCGCGCGCGGCTTCGCAAGCCTCGTGCGCGAGCGGGATGCCGCGCGGGGCACGCCGGAGGCGCTCGCGGCGAAAATCCGCGACGCCGCACGATCAATCGCACGAGAGGAACGAACGACATGACCAACCACCAGCCCGCCCCCGAAACCAAGTCGGCGGGCCCCGACCATGCCGCGCTCGCCGACAGCTTCGACGAGTTCATGAGCGCCTTCGAGGCGTTCCGCGAGGAAAACGACCGGCGCCTGCGCCAGATCGAGGCGCGCAAGAGCGCCGACGTCGTCACCGTCGAGAAGGTCGACCGCATCTCGGATGCGCTCGACCGCCAGAAGCAGGTGCTCGACAGCCTGGCGCTGAAGCGCGCCCGGCCGGCGCTCGGCCGCGAGGACGGGCTTTCCGTCGCCGCGCTGGAGCGCAAGGAGGCCTTCGAGAGCTACATGCGCTCGGGCGACGAGCAGGCGCTGCGCACGCTCGAGACCAAGGACATGTCCTACGGCTCGGGGCCGGACGGCGGCTATCTGGTGCCCGACACCATCGAGGCCGAGATCGGCCGGCGGCTGGCGGCGATCTCGCCGATCCGCTCCATCGCCTCGGTGCGGCAGGTCTCGACCGCCGTGCTGAAGAAGCCGTTCACGGTGACCGGGCCGGTGGCGAACTGGGTGGGCGAGACCGACGCGCGCACCAGGACCAACTCGCCCGTGCTCGACCAGCTCCAGTTCCCGACCGCGGAGCTCTACGCACTGCCGGCGGCGACGCCGTCGCTCCTCGACGACGCCGTGGTCGATCTCGAACAGTGGATCGTCGCCGAGGTGGAGACGGCCTTCGCCGAGAAGGAGACGGCCGCCTTCGTCAACGGCGACGGCGGCGACAAGCCGATGGGCTTCCTTCAGTACGATCTCGTCGCCGAGGCGAGCTGGGCGTGGGAGAAGATCGGCACCATCGATACCGGCGTCGACGGCGGCTTCCCCGTCTCGCATCCGTCCGACAAGCTGGTCGACCTCGTCTATGCGCTGAAGGCCGGCTACCGCCAGAACGCGCACTGGGTGATGAACCGCAAGACTCAAGGCGCGATCCGCAAGTTCAAGGACATCGACGGCAACTATCTGTGGCAGCCGCCGGCGGCACCCGGCGGGCGCGCCATGCTGATGGGCTTCCCGCTGGTCGAGGCCGAGGACATGCCGGACATCGCGCCGGGCGAGACGTCGATCGCCTTCGGCGATTTCCAGCGCGGCTATCTGGTAGTCGACCGCACGGGCGTGCGCGTGCTGCGCGACCCGTATTCCGCCAAGCCCTACGTGCTGTTCTACATCACCAAGCGCGTCGGCGGCGGGGTCCAGGATTTTGACGCGATCAAGCTGCTGAAGTTCGGCACGGCCGGCGAGCCGTAAGCGCGGGCGCCCCTCCTGCGCCCGGAATTGCGCCGGGCAAGGCCGTGCCGCGACGGCCCCGGTTCTCCCTGCCGGGGCCGTCATCCTTTCCGACAATCCCGAGAATGCGAGGGTCCGCATGACGCTTTTCCGCACCGTGGCTCCCGCGGCCGAGCCGGTCACGCTGTCCGAGGCGAAGCGGACGCTGCGCCTCGACCACGACAGCGAGGACGAGCTCATCGCCGGGCTGATCCGCGCCGCGCGCGAAGAGGTGGAAGCCTCGTGCGGGCTGGCGCTGATCGACCAGGACTGGCGGCTGTGCCTCGACCGGCTGCCGCGCACTGGGCGCGTTCTGCTGCGCCGGCACCCGGTGCGGACCGTCATCTCGGTGACGGTCTACGGCGCGGACGGCGAGGCGTCGCTGGTCGATCCGGGCACGTACCGCCTCGACGCCGCCAGCCGGCCGGCGCGGCTGCATTTCCTCGCGGCGCTTTCGCCCGGCGTGGCGATGAACGGCATCGAGATCGACTTTTCCGCCGGCTTCGGCGAGGCGGGCACGGACGTGCCGGACCTCCTCAAGCGGGCGATGCTCGTTCTCGTCGCGCACTGGTTCGAGTTCCGGGCGAGCTTTGCAGCGAGGGATCAGCCCGTCTCGTTCCCGCCGGGCTACGAACGGCTGATCGCGCCGTGGCGCGCGCGGAGGCTGTGACGATGCAGGCCGAATTCATCGATCCCGGCGCGTTCCGGCACGAACTGGCGCTGGAAAGCGCGACGCTGACCGCGGACGGAGCCGGCGGCCATGCGGTGAGCTGGAGCGAGGTGGCGACGCTCTACGCCCGCATCGAGCCGGTTTCGGCAGCGAGCCGCTTCGGCGCCGACCAGACGTTGGAGGCGGTGACGCACCGCATCACCCTGCGCCATCGCAATGGCGTCGCCAGCGGCATGCGCTTCACGCGGCTGGGGCGCGCCTTCGAGATCATCACGGTGCACGACCCGGACGAGACCGGACGCTATCTCGTCTGCCGGGTGCGGGAGGAGGGGACATGAAGGTGACGCTGAAGCTGACGCTGGACGGGCTGATGCGAGCGCTGAGGGCGCATGCGCACCGGAAGGCGGAGGAGGTCGAGGCCGCGCGGTCCGCCGCGAACAGCCGCGTCATCCCCCTCCGGCCCGTCAGGCAGCGGAGGAAGACGACGGAAAGGGACGACGATGGCCGCAGCGATTGAACTGCAGAAGGCGGTGTTCGCGGCGCTGGCCTCCGATGCCGCGCTGGTGGCGGCGCTCGGCGGCGAGCCGCGCATCCACGATCACGCGCCGGCGAGCGTTCCCTTCCCCTATCTCACCTTCGGCCGCGTCTCCGTCCACGACTGGAGCACGGCGACCGAGGAGGGAAGCGAGCATGTCTTCACCATCCATGTCTGGTCGCGGGCGAAGGGCAAGTCGGAGGCGGTCGCGATCATGGAAGTCGTCCACCGGCGGCTGCATGACGCCGACCTCGATCTCGACGGGCATGCGCTCGTCAATCTGCGGGCCGAAACGCAGGACATCCGCTTCGACGACGACCATGGCGTCTATCACGGCGCGGTGCTGTTCCGCGCCGTGACCGAGCCGGTCGCCTGAACGCTTCATCTCAATTCAAGCATAGAGGAGGCTCGCTGTGGCGGCACAGAAGGGCAAGGATCTTCTGTTGAAGATCGACAATGGCGGCGGCTTCGTCACGGTGGCCGGCCTGCGGACCAAGCGGCTCGCCTTCAACAGCGAGACCGTCGACGCGACCGACGCGGATTCGGCCGGGCGCTGGCGCGAGCTTCTCGGCGGGGCGGGCGTGCAGCGCGCGGCGCTGAGCGGCGCCGGCATCTTCAAGGATGCGCAGTCGGATGCGCTGATCCGCACCGGATTCTTCTCGGGCACGATCGCCGACTGGCAGCTCGCCATCCCGGATTTCGGCACCGTGCAGGGGCCGTTCCAGATCACCGCGCTCGAATATACCGGCAATCACGACGGCGAGGTGACGTTCGACATTGCGCTGGAATCGGCCGGCGCGCTGAGCTTCATGGCCGCCTGATGCCGGCGAACAGGAGACGCGGCGAGATCGCCGCAACGATCGACGGGCGCGAGCGCATCCTGTGCCTGACGCTGGGCGCGCTGGCGGAGTTGGAAAGCGCCTTCGCGGTGGACGATCTCGGCGCGCTGGCGGAGCGTTTCTCGACGGGCAGGCTGTCCTCGCGCGACCTGATGCGGGTGGTGGGCGCGGGCCTGCGCGGCGGCGGCATGGCGGTGAGCGACGACGAGGTCGCCGCGATGAAGGCCGAGGGCGGCGCGGTCGGCTTCGCGGCGATCGCGGCCGAGCTGCTGGCGGTGACGTTCGGGGCCGAGCCCGGCGAGAGGAAGGGCGGGGAGGGACGGGCGGACCCTTGACGCCCGCGGCAGGCGAGGCGCGCCGGTTTCCCTGGGACGAGCTGATCGGCCTCGGGCTGGGCCTGCTGCGGCTTGCGCCGCGCGACTTCTGGAGCGCGACGCCGCGCGAGATGGCGCACGTGCTGCGCAGCCTCGGCATCGACGGCGGGGGCGGCCCGCCCGGGCGGCGGAGCCTCGATGCGCTGATGGCCCTTTACCCCGACCACAAGGAGACGTGAGCGATGGCGGAAAGTCCGGCACCGGTCGAGATCAGGCTGGAGGCCGATACGCGGCCGTTCGCCGATGCGCTTGCCAATCTGGAGAAGCTTTCTGCCTCGTTCGGCAACCAGCTCTCCGGCGCGCTGAAGGATGCAACCGTCAGCGGCAGGTCGCTCGACGACATGCTGCGGCGCATCGGCATGAACCTGGCCGGCATGGCGCTGTCGCAGGGCTTGCAGCCGCTGGGCAACCTGACGTCGGGCCTGCTTTCCGGCCTGCTGCGCGGCGTGACGCCCTTCGCCAAGGGGGGTGTCGCCTCCGGCGTCATGCCGTTCGCCTCGGGCGGCGTGGTGAGCGCGCCGACATACTTTCCGATGGGGCGCTCGGTCGGGCTGATGGGCGAGGCGGGCGCAGAGGCGATCCTGCCGCTCCAGCGCGGCGCGGACGGGCGGCTGGGCGTGGCGGCGGGCAGCGGCGGAGGGGCGGTCAACGTCGTGTTCAACGTCACGGCCGCGGATGCGGCGTCGTTCCGCAAATCCGA